>JACQEP010000025.1 GCA_016200485.1 Gammaproteobacteria bacterium | reverse complement strand
ATCTACAGCACAGGCTCTGGTTAAAAACCAGTCCTCAGGAGCGGACGGCCTTCCCGGTGAAGCGTGTAATCTTACTTAACCTCCTCAACAACATTTTCATTAAAATCGATCATACAAGGGGCGGGTTTGAAACCCGCCCCTTACATTTAGCCGCTTGCGGCGGGTAATTTAATCTTCAATTTATCTTCCATTAAGTCTGGATTTAACCGCTATTGCTAATCTGAACCCAGTTCAATGGTCAGAGAGGTGACTTATGGAAACTCAACACAGCGTTAAAATCTGGGATTTACCGGTACGTATTTTCCACTGGGCCTTAGTGGCGTTCTTCACTTTTTCTTATCTAAGCGGTGAAGAAGAAACCCCGCTTCATGCCTGGTCAGGCTATGCGATTATCACGTTACTCATATTTCGGCTGGTGTGGGGGTTTGTTGGCTCGCAACATTCTCGCTTTGCCGATTTTGTGCGCAGTCCGCGCGAGGCGGTGGCGTATGCCGGCGACACCTTAAGCGGTCGTGCCAAGCGTTACATGGGTCACAATCCAGTCGGCGGCTTGATGGTGATTGCTTTGATCTTCAGCCTGTTTGCCACCACCTTGACCGGATTGGTGACCTATGGCGTAGATGAAGGTAAAGGTCCGTTGGGTGCCATGAAAGATACCCGCAGCCAGCCGGTCAAGTATGAGCAGCTTAAGTATTCTTCGGGACTGATGGCCGTTGCCTGGGCGGATAACGATGGTGATGAGGAAGCTGCTGGTAGTAGTGTTGCAGGCACAAAGAGCTACAAACACGAAAAGGACAGCTTGATAAAAGAAGTGCATGAATTTTTTGCCAACTTCACCTTGTTCCTGGTCTTTATCCACTTGCTGGGCGTCGCCTTCGAAAGCTTTGTCCATCGTGAAAATCTGGTGCGGGCGATGGTGACAGGTTACAAGCCCAAGACCATCGAAAATCATTCAGATAATCTGGATAGCAGCGCGAAGCAACCAAATCCATAATCCCTAAAACGTTCTCCCTCTCTGGAACGTTGCTTGCCCCGCCTTCCCTTGGCGGGGCTTTTTTTTGGTTTAAGCCGTAAAATAGGCGGTATGTCCGAGCAAGATTCAAAAACGCTGCTAATAAGCGATGACGAGGCGATGCAGTCCTTCGGCGCCGCGCTGGCCCATGCTTGTGCGAGGCCGTGTGTTGTATATCTGATCGGTGAGTTAGGGACAGGTAAAACGACCCTGGTGCGGGGCTTCCTCCGGGCCTTGGGCTGGCAGGGCGCCGTGCGCAGCCCGACTTACACCCTGGTCGAGCAATACGAGCTGCCGACAGCCGAGATCTATCACCTGGACCTTTACCGGCTAGTCGATCCCGAGGAGCTGGAGTTCCTCGGCCTGCGGGACTGGTTGGTTAACCCCTCGATTCTGCTGGTGGAATGGCCACAACGTGGCCAAGGTGTGCTCCCGGTCGCGGATTTGGAACTGCGTCTGGACTATGCTGATAAAGGTGGCAGATACGTGGAAATCACCCCCTGCAGTGACGTTGGTCAGAAAGCTGTTAGCAAGCTTTAGCGGCCAGTGGTAGGGACGATTTATGAATCGCCCCTGCAATCTTGCCTCTAAAGAATTTACGGTTGGGGCCGAAAAACAAAGAGGAACGAGGGAATTCTTGACTGTAGATTAACTAAGTCTTGTATCTTTCTGGAAAATATGAGAAAAATGCATGCCAGAGCGATAGAAAGACAGCCAAAAGGATTAGGGAGCTAGGGCATGCGACGCATTCTCTGGATTTTTGTTTTTTTCATGGCCACGACAGCGTCAGCGGGCGAGGTGGTGAAATTTGAAACCATGCGCCTGGGGCAGGAGCCGGGGCGGATCAATCTCGTCCTCGATTTAAGTGGTGCGCCTCAATTCAAATTTTTCACCCTGAATGAGCCCGACCGGTTTGTGGTCGATCTGGTGGATGTGCAACGCACCGGTAAAAAATCCGTAGTCGATTTCAATGGTACCCCGATCAAAGGCGTGCGCACTGCGCCGCGTAATGACCGCGATCTGCGGCTAGTGGTGGATCTGGCGCAAAGTACTGTTAAGGCCCGTGCCTATTTATTGCCGCCTGCCGGTAACGACGGGCACCGGCTGGTAATCGAATTCACCAATGTTGAAGAAACGAAAAAGATGGCCCCTGTCGCGGCCAAATCGGTTCCCGTTCCCGTGATTGCCAAGACTGCGTTACTGGTACCTGAACCTGCTGCGCCAGTGAAACAAGAACCAGCGAAACAAGCCCCTGTTGTGACAGAGAAAGAAGTCTTCGCCACTGCGCCGTTGCGCGATATTGTGGTGGCGATTGATGCCGGCCATGGTGGTGTTGATCCCGGTGCCATCGGCGATAGCGGCACTTATGAAAAAGAAGTGGTGCTAGCGGTTGCTAAGCGTCTGGAAGCATTGGTTGTCAAAGAAAAGGGCATGCGGCCGGTATTGACCCGAGACGGCGATTATTTCGTCACCTTGCGCAACCGCATGGACAAGGCGCGTGCCGCCAACGCGGATATCTTCATCTCCATTCACGCAGATTCCTTCCCTGATAAGCGTGCACAAGGTGCGTCGGTCTACACCTTATCGCAGAAAGGCGCGACCACAGAGGCCGCGCATTTGCTGGCCAATCGTGAAAACGCCGCCGACTTGGTGGGCGGTGTGAGTCTGGACGACAAGGACGCAATGCTGGCCTCAGTGTTGCTGGACTTGTCGCAAAGCGCCACCATCGAGGCCAGCCTGGATGCCGCGGGCCGCGTACTCAAGGGGTTGGATGATCTGGGCAAGATTCGCCGCCGCCGGGTGGAGCAGGCGGGCTTTGTGGTCCTGAAGTCGCCGGATGTCCCGTCGATGTTGGTCGAAACGGCCTTCATTTCAAACCCTACCGAAGAAAAGAACCTGAAGTCTCCTGAGTATCAGCAGCAGCTGGCCGAGGCGATCCTGGATGGCATCCGTAGTTATTTCAAGGATTACCCGCCGCCGGGGACGCACTTCGCCGCGCGTGAACATATCATCAAACAGGGTGATACCCTGGCCGCCATTGCCGAGCAGTACAATATCAGCGTCAAGAGCTTACGTGCCGTCAACAAGCTGCATGGTGACGCAGTCCGTGCCGGCCAAGTCCTGCATATCCCGCGCAATGTGACCAGCGGTTCCTGATTTGTCCGCCTAGGCGGGCCCAATTTCGTATAATGGGTGATCGATAAATCGACGGTCATCCTCTATGCGTATTCAACTGCTTTCTACCCATTTGGCGAACCAGATCGCGGCCGGCGAGGTGGTCGAGCGGCCATCGTCCGTCGTCAAAGAACTGATCGAGAACAGCCTCGATGCCGGTGCCAGTCAGATCGAGATTGATATCGAACGTGGTGGCACCGCGCTGATTCGAATACGCGATGACGGTTGCGGCATCCATGCCGATGATCTGGCGCTGGCCATCAGCCGTCATGCCACCAGCAAGATTCAAAGCTTTGAAGATTTAACCCAAGTCAAAAGTCTCGGCTTTCGTGGCGAAGCATTACCGAGTATCGGTTCCGTATCGCGGCTGCGCCTGACTTCGCGTTATCGCGATCAAGATCAAGCCTGGCTGTACAGCATTGATGGCGGAGACATATCGCCAGCGCCAAAACCCGCCGCGCATCCACAAGGCACGACCGTTGAAGTCCGTGATTTGTTTTTCAATACCCCGGCGCGGCGTAAATTCCTGCGCAGTGAGCGTACCGAATTCGATCACCTCGAAGAAGTGGTGCGTCGCATCGGATTGAGTCGATTCGATGTTGGCATTGTATTGCGCCATAACCAGCGCGACGTACAGCAATGGCGTGCAGGCGACGATGAAACCGCACGTCGCCGCCGTGTAGCCGCCATCTGCGGCAATGCCTTTCTCGATAATGCACTGGAGATTGAATTCGAAGCCAATGACATGCGGCTGTGGGGCTGGGTCGGGTTGCCCGCCATTGCCCGCGGTCAGGCCGACATGCAGTATTTCTACGTCAACGGTCGCATGGTGAGAGATAAAATCATCGCCCATGCCGTGCGCCAGGCGTTTCAGGATGTGTTGTTCCACGGACGCCATCCGGCGTTTGTTCTGTTTTTGGATTTGCCGCCGAGCGAGGTCGATGTCAACGTCCACCCCACCAAGCATGAAGTGCGCTTTCGTGAAGGCCGTTTGGTGCATGATTTTCTGTTTCGCAGTCTGCATCGGGCGCTGGCCGAGACACGTCCGACTGCGGCAGCACCGATTACTGCGGAGCGGGAAACAGCGCCCATCTTTACAACACCCCGCGCGCCGCAAGCGCCCATGCCCACCCAAGCCAATTTTGCACTCGCAGTGCGCGAACAACTCGCCGATTACGGTCGCCTGCATCAGTCAGAGGCAGATGTTGCAATGCTTTCGATGCCGGAAACTGAAACCGAAGCGCCACCGTTGGGTTACGCACTGGCACAACTGCATGGCATTTATATCCTGGCGCAAAATGCAACGGGATTAGTACTGGTCGATATGCATGCCGCCCACGAGCGCATCACCTATGAACGCATGAAGCAATCATGGGAAGGTGAAGGCATTCGCATGCAACCATTGTTGGTGCCAGAATCCATGGCCATCACGCCACGTGAAGCCGCATTGGCCGAACGCCATGCCGATTTTCTGAAAGAACTCGGGTTTGAAATTGATACCGTGGGG
Organism: Gammaproteobacteria bacterium; assembly: GCA_016200485.1. Taxonomy (NCBI): domain Bacteria; kingdom Pseudomonadati; phylum Pseudomonadota; class Gammaproteobacteria; species Gammaproteobacteria bacterium. Next base: position 88,173 of record JACQEP010000025.1, on the reverse strand, counting down.
CCAGAGACCTTATTGATCCGTGCCGTCCCTGCCATGTTGTGCCATTCAGAAGCCAAACGCCTGGTGGCAGATGTGCTGACCGATCTCAACAGTACCGGCGACAGTACACGGGTAAAAGAACACATCAATGAAATCCTGGGTACCATCGCCTGTCACGGTTCCGTGCGCGCCCAACGCAAGCTGACCGTACCGGAAATGAATGGACTATTACGCGACATGGAGCGCACCGAACGCGGTGGCCAATGCAATCATGGACGGCCGACGTGGGTGCCATTGAGTATGACCGAACTCGATAAATTGTTTTTGCGGGGTCGGTAGCCGAATAAATGGAGGGTGGGTTAGCCCATCCGGGCGTACCCAAAGTGCTTCGCGGGGCAGGCCCTGCGAAGCACACCATAACATTTGAAGCAGGAAATAGTAAAATGAATCGGCAACAACACTGGGAAACCGTCTATCAAACCAAAGCCACCACAGAGGTCAGCTGGTACGCGCAGCATCTGGAATTATCGCTACGCCTGATACGTGAAGTGGCCATGCCAGGGTCGCACATTATTGATATCGGTGGTGGTGCCGCAACCCTGGTCGATGACCTGCTCGCAGTGGGCTATCAACATCTCACCGTGCTCGATATCTCAGCCACAGCACTGGAAAAAGCCAAGCAGCGATTAGGTGACAAAGCTGCCCAAGTGCGCTGGCTCAAGGCGGATATCACCCAGGCATCATTGCCAAACCAAACCTATGATGTCTGGCATGATCGCGCCGTATTGCATTTTCTAACAGAAGAAACAGATCGTACCGCTTACGTCAAAAATTTACGCGCTAGCCTAAAGCCCGGTGGCCACGTCATCATCGGCACCTTCGCCCTTGATGGCCCGGAGAAATGCAGCGGCCTGGATGTGAAGCGTTATGACGCCAAGGCGATGCAGGCATTATTGGGAGAAGATTTCGTGCTTGAGGCAACGCACACCCCCGTGCACATCACGCCAGCTAACAAAGAACAGAGATTCATCGTTTGCCGGTTTCGGCGTAAATTATAGTAGTCAGCAAGTTACCGAATTCTCCTTTCCCTCCGGGAGAAGGTAACGTTATCGGACAGCGGATTAATAGGGAAGGGACTAACGCAATGGAACATGCGCAAGAACTACGAACAGACCATCTCAATAGCTTGGTGCGTGAGGCCCTGACACGGGCCGAACGCTATCGGTCACGATTCAGCTTATGGGACACCCCGCTGCTGATGCTTAATATCATCTGCGGTGCAATCGCCACAGTGTTGGCCGGTGGCACGGCACTGCGGGGTGATGCGGCGTTACCCGCGTTTGGTGGTTGGCAAGGTCTATGTTTGCTGGTGGCAGTGATTACCGCCTTAGGCGCCATTGCCGGAACCATTCATAAATCACTGCAAATCTCGAGCAAGGTCAACGCTGCGGTGAAGTGCATCTCCCGCTTGCGCGCCTTGGAACTTAGGTTGGCAACTGCCAGCGTGACGACAGAAGATGCCTTGCTACTGTTTAACCAGATATCCGAAGAGCATGCGGAGTGTTTGGTTTAGGTAAGGACTCTTTAATCTCTGCGGGTGTAATTCCCCGCAGCTTGCTTCGCCGCGATAACGCCGCCAGGTGGAGCTTTGCGGCGTTATCGCGGCGAAGCCGCCCCTACGATTTAATACTCCGTCCGCTTGCGACGGGGTGATTTATTATGCTTGTTCTGCTGGCATTTTACAGCGCTTATTCTATAGTTTTATAAGGGTGTGTTTTGATGGCCCGGCGCAGTATGCGCGATACTGGATTTTTAAGCCAAGGAGGAGGGTATGGAAACAGCAGCGCGAGTCTTTTCAACGGTAACGGCGGATCAAGCTGAGGTTCCTCAGCAGCAGCCATTATCGATGACGCATCTGGGGCATTTTATTGACGATGCGTTGCTCCTGGGCTGCTATGCGCTTAATGCAGGGATTCTTTCTGATCCAAAAATACTAGAACGTTTGGTAATTCTTCAGCGCAAGATGTCAGCTCAGGATTTGACTGATGCGGATATTGCCGAGCTGATCCAGAGTTATGATTACGTCAATAATATTACCGGCGAAGTGACGCCCGATTCGATTCGTCTGACCGATGATGTGCGTGAGTCGGGATATTTACGGTCTACTATTGGCCGGCATTTGTTGCGTTTATGGGGGTTGACGTTGCTGGTGGGGGCATTGATCTTCGGTTACGCCATGTTGCAGTATCGTGTCAGTTATTTTGATCTTGGCGCAGATGCACAAATCACTGAGGCGCATCTGTTTTGGGTGCGGTTGCAGAATTATTTGGGTTTCCTGGTGCCGTTTACCTATGGCGCACTGGGGACCTGCGCCTATCTGTTGCGGGTGGTGGAACAGCGGTTAAAGGCACGCGATTTCGATATCGGGCGCATTCCTCAACACTGGAACCGTTTCGTGCTGGGCACTCTGAGTGGCGGCATGGTGGTATTGTTCGTCAATCAATTACCAGGGGCGGAGAATACCACCATTAAAATTTCAGAAGGGGCCTTGGGTTTTCTGGCGGGGTATAGCATTGAATTTTTGTTTCAAACTCTGGATCGGATACTGGCGGCAATATTGCCGAAAAAGAGTGAGAGCACTAATCCTGCCCATGATGAACAGGAGAAAGTGCGCCTGATCCTCGACTACGAACAGCGGCTCAATGCCAGCCAGGATCCAACGGAGCGTAAGGCATTGATGGGGATTCTCAGGGATCTTAAAGCTTGATTTACATGGCGGGCAAATAGCCAACCAAAATCGGACCGCATCTGCGTAGGTAGATGCGGTCCGATGTCTTAGAAGCCAACGGCTAGGTTGAGCGACACTAGCCGGTTGCCGGAACCGGTTGCCGGTAGCGTGTAGATGTTTCCGTCATGCGCATTGCCAGTGTATTTGGTATCAAGGATGGAAAATTGAATGTTGTGTGAGATAAGGTAAGTAAGTCCAACCGTCAATGCATTATCGGTGTTATTGGTCGCGGCACCGTCGTCGGCGCGTCGATAAGCAAGTTCCAGTGTTCCCCGGCCACCGGCAAAGATGCCCCACTCGGTAGCGATGGATGTCGCAGTCTTGCTATTGGGGTTGGGATTGTAGAGATTTGGCAGTTCCCCTGGATTAGTCGCGGGTGCACTGGCATGGCTCAAATAGATGCCGATGGGTATCCGGTTGACGACGCCCTGAGCCTGGGCATCGAATGCAAGTGCTTCGGTGCGTACCGGGGTCAGTGTTGCTGGTGCTACTGCGGTGTCGACGAGAGCTGATTGCCCGCCGAAGTACTGAACACCCAATCCAAAATCCCAGCCTCCGAATTGCGGTGTGAACGCGGCGCGAAGATAGCTGGAGTTAGATTGCGCACTGCCAGGATTATCTTGGTTTAGTGCGATGTGGTTTGGTTGCCACTTGGCAGCTGTAATGAAGTAGTCGCTTGTTACGGCAAAGAAACCGACGCCCTCGGCAGCACCACCATAGTCATTGAATGTTGTTTTAGCACCGGCCTGAATATATTGTTGTGCCGATACCTCGGTTGGATGGATTAACGTCATGATATGATTGCCTACGGCTCCGGTATTGAGTAGTTCAAAGGCATATGCTGGGCCAAGGCCAGAGCTGAACGGTACCAGGCCGACATTTAAAGTGTTGTTGGCGGGAAAGACAATGGGTAGTTTGATACTGGCTAAGAAACCAGCGCCTGCGGCGGCACCCGCCCCCCCAATATCACCTTCTAACAGTACTCCTAAATTTTCACTGGCGCGTCCGGCGACAAACAGGGAGGTTTCTCCGGGTATGACCCATTCACCATCATTCGAAGTGCTGATGGTGGGATTACTGGTACGGGGTCCATTTGATTTCTGATATCGGATGTTGCTGAATAGCGCAGCATTTAGATTCGCCGGCAAGGAGAAATGATCTGACTCGATCAAGGGCGTTGTGATCATGGTAAAGCCGCTGCTCTTGAATGAGCGGCCAAACGCATTCAGCATGGGAAAATGTTCGAAGTGGCAGGTATTGCAGCTTACGCCCATTTGCCGTGCAAATGCGGGAACAGCTTCAGCAACAGAAGATGCCAAGAGTGACATCACGGTTGCAACTGCTAAAGTCACTAAAACAAAATGCCTTTTCATTTGTTATTCTCCTTGTTGATTACAACTAAAGCTGTTGTCATGGGCTGGGATTGGCTTCAGGGAGAGATCGAGGCAACTGATTCATGCCCATGTTTGGTGTTCAATGGCGTTTGTTCTGAATTTAGAGCAAAGCCAGAGAAACGAAGTCTAACCGTCTGAACTGCCTGTATAATTTATCGGTCAAGATTGTCGGGGCTTTAGCGCAGGGGTGTTGCCGGTCGCAAGTGGGATGGCTGTATCGGATGCTATCGCTCAGGTAAAATGGGCATGGTTTTTTACTCACTTGGTCTCAGATATTACCGGTAGCGCGTTGTGCCAGTGTCTTTAGAGTCAGAATTAAGCGTATTAAACAACATGAATCGTTTTTCATCTGTTGGGGTATTTGATTCCGGGATTGGCGGAATTTCCGTGCTTCGGGAAATCCACGCGCTGTTACCGGATGAATCCTTGCTGTATATCGCCGATTCGAAATACGCCCCCTATGGTGATAAGGGTGTGGATTTTATTGTGCAACGCAGTATGGCCTGCACTGAGTTTCTAGTCAGTCGTGGGGCAAAGGCGATTGTGATGGCATGTAATACGGCAACGGCGGCTGCGGTGACTGCGCTACGGGCATGTTACGCTATCCCCATCATTGCCATGGAACCAGCAGTTAAACCGGCGGTACTAGCCAGCCGTAATGGCCGGATTGGTGTATTGGCAACGGCAGGAACGCTGAAGAGTGAAAAGTTTGATGTGCTGGTGAAACAATATGCGGACCAGGTGCAGGTTGTGAGTCAACCTTGTCCGGGCTTGGTAGAGGAAATCGAAAAGGGTGATTTTGAATCGGCGGCGTTGAACCGTTTGTTAGCGCAATATCTCGTGCCCTTGTTGGCAGCGGAGGTAGATGCGTTAATTCTGGGGTGTACCCATTACCCGCTGGTGCGGCAGCAGATCGCTCGCATAATTGGTGACAACGTGCAGATTATCGACAGCGGAGCCGCCGTGGCGCGCCGTTTGCGCCAGCAATTGGATGAACATCATTTGTTGTCGCCAGTTAACGGCGATGCATCTGTGCAATGGTGGACAAGTGGTGATGTTGTGAGTGCAGAAGAGATTATTGGCCGCTTGTGGGCCAATGAAGTGAAAGTTCAATTGCTGCCGGTGTAGTGAAAAAATCCAACGCGGAGACGCAAAGACGCAGAGGGAAACTAACCACAAAGATATTCAATATTTATCTCTCGGTTTTCTTAGTGTTTCTTATCGTCATTCGTGGATTGACGTTTTTTCCTCCGCGTCTTTGCGTCTCCGCGTTAGGTTTTGACCGCCTAAGTCGTTAGCTTCAATGGCGCCAGCAGCTTGCAGCGTTTCTCATAAGCCTCGCGCGCAATGCGGCAGTCTTCCAGGAACTTGGGTAGTTCTTCCATCAGCAGGGCTTGTGGGCCATCGACCAAGGCCTTGCTCGGCACAGGGTGAAAGTCGACCAATACCATGTTAGCGCCAGCGATGATGCCTTGCGCGGTGACGTTGAAAACATCGAGGATGCCTTCGGGTGAACGTTCACGGTTGCCGACCGAGTGTGAAGGATCAATACAGACTGGCATCCGGGTGAGGCGTTTGACCACCGGCACATGGGCGAAGTCGACGAAGTTGCGGTGCGGATCACCCATGTTGGTTTTCATGCCGCGCAAACCAAACACCACTTTGCGATTGCCTTCGCTGGCCAGATATTCAGCAGCATTGAGCGATTCTTCCAGTGTGATGCCGAAACCGCGCTTGAGCAGCACGGGCATTTCCTGTTGCCGGCCGACGACCTTGAGTAGTTCGAAATTCTGAGTGTTGCGGGTACCGATTTGTAACATAACGCCAGTAGGATGGCCGGTTTGTTCGAGCGCCGCTTTAATCTCTTCGACATGATGTTCGCTGGTAACTTCCATCGCGATTACCTTAATGCCGTATTTGCCTGCCAATTCGAAAACATAGGGCAGGCAGCTGGCGCCGTGGCCCTGGAAGGCGTAGGGATTGGTGCGTGGTTTGTAGGCGCCCATGCGAGTGCAGACCTGGCCGTGTTCCTGCAACGCCTTCATCATCAACTCAACATGGGTCGGATTATCGACGGCGCAGAGGCCGGCGAAGATGTTGAGCGTGTCCTGGCCGAATCTGACACCCTTGTATTCAAAATGGGTGGAGCGGGTATCATCTTTGTGACGGCCAAGGACGCGATATTCCTGCGATACGCGTACCACACGTTCGACACCGGGAAAGCTTTTGATCTCATCCGCACTCAGGGTCTTGGTGTCACCAATTAAATAGAGTTCGGTAAGTACTTGCTGGGCGCCAGTCTCTTCATGGACTCGCACCTGAATCCGTGGCTGGTTGGCCAGGTAGGCCATGATGTTGCCGTATTCCTGGCCGATTTTGTCGATGTTGGGTTGCAGAATGACAATCATATTTTTCTCGATGTATTAAAAATTGGGATGGCTAGATCCATTTTAGCCGTTTTTATCAATCGCGATATCGTTTAGTGAGATCACTGTAGGCATCGATGCGGCGATCGCGCAGGTAGGGCCAGATGCGGCGTACCTGTTCGCTGCGGCCGAGATCGACTTCTGTGACCAGAATCTCTGGGTTATCGATAGATGCTTCGGCAAGGATTTCGCCTTGAGGCCCGGCGATGAAGCTAGTGCCCCAAAATTGAATGCCCTTACTGTGGCCGGAAGGATCAGCCTCGTGGCCGGTGCGATTGGCGACGATCACTGGGACGCCGTTAGCGATGGCATGCGCACGTTGAATGGTGACCCAGGCATCGCGCTGGCGGTTTTGTTCATCTTTGTTGTCACGCGGATCCCAGCCGATGGCGGTGGGGTAGAGTAGTAATTCAGCGCCAGCCAGCGTCATCAGCCGCGCTGCTTCGGGATACCATTGATCCCAGCATACCAAGACGCCGAGTTTGCCGACGGAAGTGGTAATCGGTTCAAATCCAAGATCACCAGGCGTGAAATAAAATTTTTCATAAAAACCAGGATCGTCCTGGATGTGCATCTTGCGATAACGACCGGCGATTTTGCCGTCGCGTTCGAAGACAACGGAGGTGTTGTGATAAAGGCCGGCAGCGCGTTTTTCAAATAGTGAACTGACGACGACTACGCCACATTCAGCCGCCACTTTGCCAATGGCTTCGGTGCTGGGGCCAGGAATGGTTTCGGCAAGATCAAATTGCGCCGTGTCTTCAGTTTGGCAAAAATAAAGGCTGTTATGTAATTCTTGAAGCAGTACCAGTTGCGCGCCTTGCTTGGCCGCCTGGCGGATGCCGTCAAGGTTGCCTTGTAAGTTTGCTTTTAGATCGCTGGTGCATGCACGCTGTACCAAACCGATTTTTAGTTTCTTCTGCGTCATTGCCGAGGCCCCTTATTTTACGACGTCAGCAGGAATTTGCATGGTAACGCAATGCAGACTGCCATATTGCATGATCAGCGGCGCGCAATCGATGGAAATGATTTCGTGGTTGGGAAAGCATTCCGCGAGTTGCGCAAAGGCGAGCATGTCTTTTTCATCGCCATAAGTGGGTAGCAGTACGGCGCCATTGATGATCAGAAAATTGGCATAGGTCGCCGGTAAACGTGCGCCATCCTCGTTGTATTTGGCTTTGGGCCAAGGCAACGGTACCAGACGATAGGGTTCACCCGTTTTAGTGCGGAAACTTTGCAGTTCCTGCTCCATTTTCTTGAGATCGGCATAATGTTCATCCTGCGGATCATCACAACTGACATAACAGATGGTGTGTGCGTCGCAAAACCGGGCGAGGGTATCGACGTGACTGTCGGTGTCATCGCCGGCGAGATGGCCATGTTCCAGCCATAAAATGTGATCGACGCCCAGCCATCGCTGCAGTCGCTTTTCGATATCCTGTTGGCTTAAATGCGGATTGCGCGTCGGGGTCAACAAACAGTGCTTGGTGGTGAGCAAAGTGCCTTTGCCATCGACATCGATGCTGCCGCCTTCAAGCACCATGTCGATAGTTTCGATGTTGGTATCGCCAAAAGCGCCGAGTTTATGTAACTGGCGTGTGATCTGATTGTCGAAATTGGCATCGTATTTTTTGCCCCAGCCGTTGAAACCGAAATCGAGCAGCATGGGTTTTCCATCTTGCAGGACAGTAATCGGGCCATGATCGCGGGCCCAGGTGTCGTTGGAGGGTACGATGAACAGGCGCAGGTTTTCTTCCGTGGATTTGCGATTAATCAGCAAGCGGCGGACATGGGCCGCGTGTTCATCATCCCAGCACGAAATAAGTAATTTCTGGCGCCTAGCGACCTGGTAGGCAATTTCGGTAAATACCGGTTCGACGCGCTTGAGCCACGGCTGCCAGTCGCTATGACTGTGGGGCCAAGTGAGCATTACGGCGCTTTGTGGCGCCCATTCGGCGGGTAAATGCATTAGATCATCCTCAGTGGCAACCTTTATCAGCGCGCTGTATCCGGCCGCAGGGGAAAACGAGGAAGGAATTATACTTATTCGGAGGCTTCGCTAGTAGCCAGGGCGTGAATGACGTGTTGGCCTTCAAAATAGACGATAAATCCTTCGTACACCCAGCGGCTGATGGGCGGGCGGCCGACGGCATCGATTTTTTGCTGGGGAGCGCCGAAATATTGCTCGACCTGGGGCATCGTCATGCCGCGCGCAGGCATGCTGCCGACAGTCAGGGTGTTTTCTTCAGTAGCCTTTGGGGTATCAACGGCATAACTGGGAGGTGCCAGGCAGATTAAACAGGCGCCGATGAGAAGCAGACGGTGGATCATGGCCGATAACCCTCCCTGGGTGAGATTTTTACAAGGAAGTTATCGGCCGATCAAGTTCACGGCTTAGGGGGCTTCCCCGGTATAGAGCTTGACCGAATTGCGGCCACTGTTTTTGGCCATGTAGAGACCTTTGTCGGCTTTGACGAACAGGGTTTCAGGCGTGTCGTTCACTTCCCGATAGGAAACCCCGATACTGACCGTGGCAGAGACATGTACGCCATCACAAATGATAGTGGTGTCTGCGATCTTTTGGCGCAAACGTTCTGCCAGCAAGGAAGCGCCCTCGACGCTGGTATTGCTGAGCAGTACCAGGAATTCTTCGCCACCGTAACGGAATACCATGTCGGAACTGCGAATGGTAGCCGCTGCTGATTCAACTACGGCGCGGATGACACAATCACCCATGGTGTGGCCGAAGGTGTCGTTGATCTTCTTGAAGTGATCGATATCCAGGGCCAGCAGTGCCAGCGGTGTGCCGTAACGATGGGCAAGGCCAATTTCACGGTTGATGGTGGAGATCCAGGCAGCGCGATTGTGGGCGCCGGTCAGCGGATCACGGTAAGCGGTGTCCAGCGCCTTGCGATAAAGCAGGGCATTACGCAGGGGGTACACCAGGCCACAGAGCAGGGTTTCGACCAGGTTGGTTTCTTTGGGGCTGAATTTGCGGCCGCGGCTGAAAATGATTTCCCCTAGCGACTGACCGGATACCACCAAACGATAAGTGTAGGCGTTGCTGCCGGGTGTGCCAATGAGCTGGTCAATGTTATGATCGGCATTGATGTATTGCAGATGATCGTACTTGATCAGGCGTGAAATCTGATGCGCGAAAATCTCGATGACATCTTTGACTTCGAGACTGGTTTGCAGGATTCCCGAGATGCGCAGGGCTTTTTCAAGATCCTTTTGGCCGCCTGCGGATTCTTCCTGCGCCAAAGCGAGCGCAAGATTTCCCAGCCGGTCATAGCGGGGCTGTTTGAATTGAGTGGTTTCCAGCGTTGCAGTCGTCATAGTCGACCTCCTGCTTAGGGTAATGCGAAACCCGTGCCAAGTCCGCATTTTAGCGAGCTGTTTATTAAAAATCAATAGATTATAAAACCCTATCTGAGGGTAGGTAGGGGGTTTGTCAAGGTATTGGCGCCATTGGGGGCAAGGGTTTGCCCGGTTTTCCGGCGGATTCAGGCCGTGATAGGGTGGAGACAGGGAGGGAAAATGAGGGAGTTTGTCTTAAAGGGAGCGGCGGACCTGCGGGTCTTGCTTAGCGTGCACAGAAGAATGCCGGATCGGCGACTGGGTGAGGTGTTGCTGGATGAGGAATTGATTACCCACGACCAGCTCGATCAGGCGCTACAGGCGCAGAGCCGGTTTCTGACTGGCCGTCGCCATCTGGGGCAGGTTTTAGTCGAGGCCGGACGTGTGACTGCCGAGCAGCTCAATATCGCCTTGGCGCGCAAGCTGGCGATTCCCTACGTCAAGCTTGAAAACTATGAGGTCCCACCAAACTTGTTGACCGCCATTCTGCCAGAGGTGGCGGTGCAGTATCGGGTCTTGCCGCTGGCGGAGATTGATGGTGCCTTGGTGGTGGCGATGATGAATCCGCTGGATCATGCGGCCGTGGAGGCGTTGCGTTTCGGCAGCAAGCGCAAGCTCGAAGTGGTGATGGCCTCGGCGGATGATATTGCCACCGCGCTGGGCAAGTATTACAGCCGTCATGAAGAGTTTGAGGCACTGGAAGATCTGGAGATGGATCCGATCGCTGACCCGATCCCGAGCAGTGAATCCATTCATTTGATTGAACAAGAGGCGCAGAAGAAACCGATTGTGCGCCTGCTCAATGCCATCGTTCTGCAAGCCGTGTTGCGCGGGGCATCGGATATCAATATCCGCCCTGAGCGCAGTAAAGTCAGCGTTTATTATCGTGTCGATGGACACATGTTACTGGTGCGGACGTTGTCATGCAATCTGCTGCCGGCGTTGGTCAGCCGAGTGAAGATCACTGGCCAGATGGATATCGCCGAACGGCGGGTGCCACAAGATGGGCATGCGCGTTTGATACGTGCCGGTAAACAGATTGATTTGCGGATTTCGGTGATTCCCACCATTCATGGCGAGAGTGTGGTCATCCGTATTCTCGATAAAGACGTGGGTTTGCGGCCGCTGGATGAGTTGGGATTAAGTGACAGTGATTTGGCTATGTTGCGGCGCTTGATGGCAAGACCCACCGGTATGTTTCTGGTGGCAGGGCCGACAGGTTCGGGAAAATCCACCACCTTGTATGCGCTTCTCAATGAGATCAAACGTAATAATCCGCATATCCTCACGGTGGAAGATCCGGTTGAATATGACATGGATGGCGCCGAACAGGTGCAGGTTTGTCTGGTTAAAGGTTACACCTTTGCCGAAGCACTGAAACATTTTCTGCGCCATGATCCGGACGTGATCATGATTGGTGAGATTCGTGATGCCGAAACTGCGGATATTGCCAATAAGGCGGCGCTGACCGGACATCTGGTATTCAGCACCTTGCATACCAATGATGCACCATCGACTGTTGTGCGCTTGGTTGATATGGGCATCGAACCTTATTTATTGTGCTCGACCTTACTTGGTGTGATGTCACAGCGTTTGGTGCGGCTCAATTGCCCGGAGTGCAGCGCAGAGGAGATCGTCGAGCCGCATGTGCGTAAAGTATTGAATCTGAGTGCACAGGAACGATTTTTCCGGGGCGATGGTTGTTATAAGTGCCATTACACCGGTTATCAGGGACGTACCGCAGTGACAGAGTTGCTGCCCGTGACGGCGGAGATTCAGGATTTGATTCTTAAAGGCCGACCGGTGCGTGAGATAGCGGCGGTGGCCAAGGTGAACGGGATGCGTAGTTTGCGGGAAAATGCCTTGGCGCTGGCACGTGCAGGGAAAACCTCCATGGAAGAAGTTTATGCCTTGTGTAGTGAGTAAAAAGATCTACCGCGGAGACGCAAAGGCGCAGAGGAAAAGTTAACCACGGAGGTCACAGAGGCATTCAATTCAATAGAGCGGAAGGTCTACTCAAACTATAATTTAAAACAATCTATTTCTCGGGTTTCTTGATGTTCCTTAGCAGCCTTCGTGGTTAAATGTTTTTCCTTCTCTCTGCAACTCTGCGTCTCCGCGTTGGATTGTCTTTATTTTCTCCACGCCAGTTTGCGGTGGCGTTTTTTTTCGCGGCGCGATGTCTTCCAGGCCAGCCATAATTTGCGTACCGGCGTGAGTGAGGTGCGGCGATCGACGACCCGAAAACCGTCATTTTCGATTTCTTGCAGTGTTTCCAGATAAATCTCTGCCATGATCAGCCCGCTGCGTTGACGGTAGCGGTCAACATCAGGTAATTCTGCGAGCGCTTTTTCGTAATATTGACGGGCGCGCTGGGCTTGAAACGCCATCAGGTCGCGCACTTTGTTTGACATGCGGCGCTGGAGGATGTCGTCGATGCTGACGCCAAAACGTTCCATTTCATCGAGTGGGATATAAATCCGGCCCCGGTGGCTATCTTCGGCGACATCGCGAATGATGTTGATGAGCTGAAAGGCGATGCCTAGGTCATGGGCATATTTGAGTGTTTGCCGGTCTTCATAGCCAAAGATTTCAGCGGCCAGTAAGCCAACGACTGCAGCAACGCGGTAACAGTAAAGGTTCAGCTCCTTGAATGAGGGATAACTGAATTGCTCCAGATCCATTTCCATGCCATCGATGATTTCAAGAAAATATTCCTGTGGCAGGTTGAAATGCTTGATCGCAGTCGCCAGGGATTGTGTGACCGGATGTTGGGGCTGGCCTTGATACAGTTGCCCCACTTCATGACGCCACCATTCAAGTTTAATGCGGGCGACATTGGCATCATCACAGTCATCGACAATATCGTCTACCTCACGGCAAAAAGCATAGAGAGCCATGATCGCCTGCCGTTGTTCTGGAGGCAAATAGAGAAAGCTGTAATAAAAGCTGGAACCGCTTTTGGCGGCCTCTTCCTGGCAATATTGATTGGGGTTCATGGGGCAGCGTTGATTATAGTAGCCCCTAAGAATACCGCAGTGGGGCCGCTGAAGCGAGGCCAAAACGAATTTCAGGCTGATTTACGAGGTTTAGTATTGTCGTCCTCGCTGGTCGTTGCCTCTGTGTCAGCACTGCTTTCCGGGGTCTCGAAATATTTGACGGCTTTGTTATAGCTGATCAGGACGCCGCTGAGCTGATTGCCGACTTGCTCCAGCAGTTTAGTAAAGGTACCAAAACGTTTATAAAGATTAATGCCGGTGGTGCGCAGTTTTTGCGCATCGCTGGAAAAGGCTTGTTGCCGCCAGCCGAAGGAAAAGGTCTGTAACAGATTAAGCAGGTCGGTCGGTGTGGCGAGGACAATGTTTTGCTTGGCGGCATCCTGGAGCAAGTCGGGATCATTTTCCAGGGAAATGGCCAGGTAGTGATCGTTGATGACGAGCAAAATAGTGAGTTCAGGCGGCTCCTGGAACTGGCTCTGATAAGTGTGACTGCCGATTTCTAGAATCCGTTCGCGCAATTTGCGGGCCACGGTTTCGATATGCCAGGTGCGAACCGAAGGATCAGGCGCTTCACAGACGTTGGCGTAGGCTTCCAGAGGTGAATGGGTGTCGATGGCAATCAGTTTGCCGTTAGGGGTTTCCACGATGCAGGGTGCAGGTTTTGCTCCTTCATTGGCAGGATTACTGCGACAATGATCGGTCATATAAGTCAGTTCTAATAACCGCTTCAGTGTATTAATTCCCCAATGGTGGCGAGTTTCAGCATTGCCCAGCACGGCGGCGATTTCCTTGGCACTGCCGCGACCCAGTTGCTGCGGTGCTTTGAGCATCTCCAATTGCTGGTTGACCAGTTGCTGCGCGCGTTCGCTCTCACGCTCGATGCGACGGATTTGTTGATCGGCATTCTGAAGCGTGATTTGCAACGGTTTGAGTAGTGATTGCACAAAGCCGGGTTGACCGATGTTTTCCAGGGTTTCGTCGGCTTTGTCGTGACTGCCGAAGTTGGATAAGGTTTGTTGAATCCCGCCGCGCATCTTTTCGATGGAGGCAATTTTTTCGGTGGCGGAAGTGCGCTCTTGATCCAGTTTGATGTTGAGATCGGAATATTTTTGTCGTAGTTCATCAATCTGATTGCGGCTGCGCAGATGCGAGACCACATAGCCCAAGGCCAGGGCGATGATGGTACACAATCCAATCAGGGCAAAGACTATCGATTCACTCATGGCGATTGTTATCCCGTGCGGTTATTGAGCCAAGCGAGTATCTCAAGCGGTTCATTGATCAAGTGATCGGCGCCCCATTGTTCCGGGCGATCGTCAATGCCGACATAACCGAACATGGCGACCAGGGTTTGCATTCCGGCGCGGCGCCCGGCTTCGATGTCGCGTTCGGCATCGCCGATGTAAACGCATTCCGCCGCATGGCTGCCGGCAAGATGACAGGCATAAAACATGGGTTCTGGATCGGGTTTGCGTTTGGCAGTGCTGTCGCCGGAGACGATGCACGCTGCGCGTTGGCTAAGCTCAAGCGCTTCAAGCAAAGGCTCGGTGAGCCAGGCCGGTTTGTTGGTGACCACACCCCAGCGCATGCCGCGTTGCTCGATCTCGTCCAACACCGCTTCCATTCCTGGAAAGAGGCGGGTGTGGCGAGCCAGGTTGGCACGATAGATTTCCAATAACCGGTCGCGCAGGCGGTTGAAGTCGGCATGATCCGGTCCAATGTGGAAACCGAGCCGAATCAGAGCTGTGCCGCCGTGCGAAACCACGGGCCGAATAATGTCAAAAGGCAAAGGCTGATGGCCGTTTTCCTGGAGCACGGCGTTAAGCGCGTAGGCCAGGTCAGGTGCGGTATCGGCCAGCGTTCCATCGAGGTCGAATAAAACCGTGCGCAAAATACAGTTTTCCTTGTTTTGGGCCATTTCAAGCCTTATCGGCTTTTGGGGCAAAAGTCTTATTTATTAATCAGGATTTGCTAATGGATCAGGTGGCTGATCTGGTGGCGTGTACCAGATAGTTCACGTCAACACCAGCGCCCAGGCTGTAGTGACGGGTCAGCGGGTTGTAACTCATGCCGCTCAGATTCTGGAACGTCAATCCGGCGTGGCGAGCCCAGGCTTCGAGTTCCGCCGGGCGGATGAATTTGCGATAGTCGTGGGTACCTTTGGGCAGCATCTGCAACACGTATTCGGCGCCGAGGACAGCAAACAGGTAAGACTTCGGTGTCCGGTTGAGCGTAGAAAAAAACACATGGCCGCCGGGTTTGACCAAGCGCGCGCAGGCTTGCACCACCGAGGCGGGATCGGGGACATGCTCGAGCATTTCCATGCAGGTGACGATTTCGAAAGATTCGGGTTGTTCGGCGGCCAATTGTTCGGCGGTGCACTGGCGATACTCCACCTTGATGTTGGATTCCAGGGCATGCAAACGCGCAACACTGATCGGTGCGCCACCGGCGTCGATGCCTAATACATCGCCGCCGCGAGCGGCCATGCTTTCGGCGAGGATGCCGCCGCCGCAGCCGATGTCGGCGATGCGGCGACCCTTGACGCCGGCGTTACGTTCAACATATTCAAGTCGCAATGGATTAATGTCATGCAGCGGTTTGAATTCGCTGTGCGGATCCCACCAGCGCGAGGCGACGGCTTCGAATTTATTGACTTCGCTTTGATCGATGTTGAGCTTTTCATTGCTGGCGTGAGTTGTCATGTGCACTAATCCTTCATTGTGGAGACAAAAATCCAACGCGGAGACGCAAAGACGCGGAGAAGATCTAGTAACTGCGAACAAGAGCGACACTGTGAATCATTAAGAGGGAAAATCTCACATGGTCTTCTTCGTGCCCTTTTGTGTCCTTCGCGGTTAATTTTCATTTTTTCTCTGCGTCTTTGCGTCTCCGCGTTAGATTTTTCCGCTATCGCGGTCGGCGATTTTTTTACCCCATTCCTGCGCCCGGCGATGGATTTCGTTATTGTCGATGGTGGTCAGCACACCGTCTTTCACCATCTGCTTGCCAACGATCCAGACATCGCTTACCTGATGACGGCCGCTGGCATACACCAATTGTGAGAGTGGATGATAAATCGGTTGGCTATCGAGTCCACCAAGATGCACGGCGGTGATATCGGCGGCCTTGCCGGGCGTTAAAGAACCGGTTTCGTCGTCGATGCCCAGGGCGCGGGCACCATTGAGCGTGGCCATGCATAAGGCCGTCGCAGCAGGTACAGCGCTAGCATCGCCAGCGACGGCCTTGGCAATGAGCGCTGCAGTACGCATCTCGCCGAACATGTCGAGATCGTTGTTGCTGGCTGCGCCATCAGTGCCAATGGCAACGTTGATACCGGCCTTGATGAGCTTGGCAATCGGGCTAAAGCCACTGGCGAGTTTAAGATTCGATTCCGGACAATGAATGACATGAGCGCCTGCCTGGGCGTAGGCCGCGATCTCGTCATCCGTGAGTTGTGTCATGTGCACACCGAGTAATCGAGGTGAAACCAAGCCCAGTTTAGTCAGACGTTGCAGTGGCCGTTCGTTATGTTGGCCGAGCGCGCCGCTGATTTCATCGGCGGTTTCATGGATGTGCATGTGAATCGGGACATCGAGTTCATCGGCCAGGGTTTGTATCCGTTGCAAGGGCGCATTCGAAACTGTGTACGGCGCATGTGGCGCAAATGCGGTGCGGATCAGCGGATGATTGCGATATTCGTCATGCAGGCGCAAACCTTTGGAAAGGTATTCGTCGGCGTTGCTGGCCCAGACGGTGGGGAAATCGATCACGATCATGCCAACAGTGGCGCGCATGTGACATTCGGCGGCGACGCGTGCGGTTTCGTCCGGGAAAAAATACATGTCGTTGAAACAGGTGATGCCGCCACGCAGCATTTCGGCGATTGCCAATCGTGTGCCGTCGCGCACGAACTCGGGGCCGACCCAGGCCGCTTCAGCCGGCCAGATGTGTTTGTTGAGCCATTCCATCAATGGCAGGTCGTCGGCCAGGCCACGAAACAGAGACATCGCGACGTGGGTATGGGCATTGATCAAGCCGGGGATTAGCGCGTGTTCGTTGAGCGTGATCTCGGTTTCTGCGCGGTAGGTCTGACGGGCTTGACCGTGTGGTAAAAGAGCGCAGATCCGGCCGTCACGGATGGCAAGGCTGTGGTTTTCCAATACCCAACCCTCCGGGTCTACGGGAATGATCCAGCGGGCATGAATAAGGGTATCGATCTGCTCCATGGCCTGTCCTTTGGCAAAAAATATTCAGTT
This sequence comes from Gammaproteobacteria bacterium, assembly GCA_016200485.1. Classification (NCBI taxonomy): domain Bacteria; kingdom Pseudomonadati; phylum Pseudomonadota; class Gammaproteobacteria; species Gammaproteobacteria bacterium. The sequence continues at coordinate 70,968 of JACQEP010000025.1, read as the reverse complement.
GCCGGTCAGTATAACCTGAGCGGGATATTGGAGCAGCAGGGGAAGATGACCGAGAACTTAGTCTTGCTGGGCGGTAACGGATTCATTCCTTTGCACGGCAATAATCGCCACCTGGCGGTTACGGCGTTGACCATCACGACTCCAGTTTTGATCCGCCGGGACGTGTTCGCCCTTGCCGATCGGGGCCATGATGTTGGGATCGATGCCGTTGACGGTGAGATAAGAGCGGACAATTTCGGCGCGGCGGTCAGACAGACGATCGTTATAACGCACCGAGCCGCGAGAATCGGCGTTGCCTTCAATTAATAACCGTTTGATGGTTTTGTGTTTGCGTATATAAGTGACGGCGGCATCGAGCGCCTGTTGGCCTTCATGGGTCAGTGTGGCCTTGCCGCTTTCAAAATAGATAGGTGACAAGGCAACGTATTCCAGTTTGCTGGCAGGGGTGGCCCCGGCCTCGGGAACGATAATGGTTTCGGGAGGTGGCGGCGGCAGGTCACCCCACAAGTCTTTAGTGGACAGGATGGGAGGCGGGGGCGCAGGATCGGCTGCCCAAGCAGGCATCACTGCCAAAGCCGTTATGAAACCGGCTAATGCCATCGTCTCTATTCGTCTGTTCATCGCTTACCCGCTGAATATGCACATCTTAATTAGGTTATCGGCGCTCCGGCGCGAGGGCTTAACAAGCTTTTGGCGTCAGCCCCGGAAGCCGGTATCATGCACTTTTCGTGGAGGGATAGGAATGAGCGACCAACAAATTTTGCACGACCGAATCCGGGCCGTGGAGTGGAGTGAGGCCGGGCTCAAACTGCTCGACCAGCGGCTATTGCCCATGCTCAAACAATGGGTCACTTTGCGCGATGTCGAGGGTGTCGCCAATGCGATTCGTGACATGGTGGTGCGCGGTGCGCCTGCCATCGGTGTGACGGCGGCCTATGGCATGGTGTTGGCGGGCCGGGCGCGTTATGTCGCTTCACCACGCAGCTGGAAACAAGATATCGAAGCCGACTTGCAAACGCTGGCCCAATCACGGCCGACGGCAGTGAATCTGTTTTGGGCCCTGGAGCGGATGAAGGTTTTCATCGCTACTCTGCCTGAGGGGGATCCAGGCGTGGCCTTATTGGAAGAAGCCACCCGTATCCATGACGAAGACATTGCCGCCAATCGCCGGATGGGCGCCTTGGGTGCGGAGCTGATCAAGTCTGATTCGGTGGTGTTGACACACTGCAATACCGGTTCACTGGCGACCGGGGGATTCGGAACGGCTCTGGGCGTAATTCGCGCCGCCTATGGCGCTGGCAAGATCAGGCATGTCTATGCCGATGAAACCCGGCCCTGGCTGCAGGGGGCACGGCTGACAGCCTGGGAGTTGGTCGAGGACGAGATCCCGGTTACCTTGATTGCTGATAGCGCGGCAGCGAGCTTGATGCGCCAGGGGCAGGTGAAGTGGGTGATCGTCGGTTCCGACCGGATCGCTGCCAATGGCGATGTGGCCAACAAGATTGGCACCTATTCGCTGGCGGTGATTGCGCGCCATCATGGGGTCAAGTTCATGGTCGTGGCGCCTACCACTACCGTGGATATGAATTTGAGCTCCGGCGATCAGATCCCGATTGAGGAGCGGGCCGAGGAAGAGGTGTTGTCACTGGTCGGTCAGCGGATTGCGCCGCAAGGCGTACGGGCTTGGAATCCATCCTTTGACGTGACTCCGGCGGCACTGGTCGATGCCATCGTCACCGAACGGGGGGTGGTCTTGGCCCCGGATGTCGCCAAGATGAGGAAAATGATGGGGGGTTAGCACGTTTCAATACCTCGCCAGATAAGGTGCGACGAGGGTGGGGGCTATGCTAAAATTTCTCCTTTATATACTGAGTTGTCAGGACCGCCTGAGCGTGGGGTTCAGTGGTAGCCTGGCTGCGGACCTACATAACATAAGCGATTGATTATCCATGGTTGAATTTGCGAAGGAAGTCCTCCCGATTGCGATCGAGGAGGAGATGAAGCAATCGTACATGGAGTACGCCATGAGCGTTATTGTCGGGCGTGCTCTGCCGGATGTTCGCGATGGTCTGAAACCCGTGCATCGCCGGGTTCTGTTTGCCATGAGCGAGCTGGGCAACGACTGGAATAAGCCCTACAAAAAATCAGCCCGCGTCGTCGGTGACGTGATCGGTAAATACCATCCTCATGGTGACTCCGCCGTTTATGACACCATCGTCCGTATGGCTCAGCCGTTTTCGATGCGTTACATGCTGGTGGATGGTCAGGGTAACTTCGGTTCTGTCGATGGCGATGCGGCAGCTGCCATGCGGTACACCGAAGTGCGCATGGCCAAAATCGCGCATGAAATGCTGGCCGATCTCGATAAAGAGACCGTCGATTTTGTCCCCAATTACGATGAATCCGAGCGTGAACCGACAGTGTTTCCGGCGCGCGTGCCGAATCTGCTGATCAACGGCTCGGCGGGGATCGCGGTGGGTTTGGCCACCAACATCCCGCCGCACAATCTCACCGAAGTCGTTACTGCCTGTATCGCCCTGGTCGACAATCCCGATATGGATATTGCCGGTTTGATGGAGCACGTGCCGGGCCCGGATTTTCCGACGGCCGCCATCATCAACGGTGGGCGCGGTATCCGCGAGGCCTATTACACCGGCCGCGGCCGCATCTATTTGCGTGCGCGCAGCGAAATTGAAATCGACGAGGCGCGCGATAAGCAAAGCATCATCATCACCGAACTGCCCTATCAGGTAAACAAGGCGAATCTGCTGGAAAAAATCGCCGAGCTGGTGAAAGAAAAGAAGGTTGAAGGCATTACTGAACTGCGTGATGAATCCGACAAGGATGGCTTGCGCGTCGTGATCGAGCTGCGCCGCGGCGAGGTGGCGGAAGTCATTCTTAATAATTTGTACCAATACACGCAGCTGCAAAACGTCTTCGGCATCAACATGGTCGCGCTGGTTGATGGTCAGCCGCGTCTGCTCAATCTCAAGCAGATGCTGGAAGCGTTCATTCGCCACCGTCGTGAGGTAGTGGTCCGGCGTACGCTGTATGAATTGCGTAAGGCACGTGAACGGGCGCATGTATTGGAAGGCCTGGCGGTTGCGCTCGCCAATATTGACGAAGTGATTGCACTGATCAAGGCGGCGCCCGGCCCGGCGGAAGCCAAGGCCGCGTTGATGACCAAGCCTTGGGGTCCGGGGATTGTCACCGAATTACTGGCGCGCAGCGATTCCAATGCCTCGCGGCCGGAAGATTTGTCCCCTGAGTTTGGTTTGATCAAAGGTTCATATCATCTGTCTGATGTGCAAGCGCAGGCGATTCTGGATTTGCGTTTACATCGTTTGACAGGGCTTGAGCAAGGCAAGATTCGCGATGAGTTCAAGGAAATTCTGTTCAAGATTGGTGAACTGCTGGAAATTCTGGGTAGCATCGAGCGCTTAATGCAGGTGATTCGCGCCGAGCTGGTCGCGATTCGTGATGAATATGGCGATCAGCGCCGCACTGAAATCCGCGTCGATCATTCGGATTTGACGCTGGAAGATTTAATCAGCGAAGAAGATATGGTCGTCACCTTGTCGCATGCCGGCTATGTCAAGGCGCAACCGTTGTCGATGTACCGGGCGCAAAAGCGTGGCGGCAAGGGCAAGGCGGCGGCCAGCGTCAAGGAAGAAGATTTTATTGACAAGTTGTTCGTGGCCAATACCCATGACACGCTGTTATGTTTCTCAAGTCGCGGCAAAATGTACTGGAAAAAGGTTTATGAATTGCCGCAGGCCAGCCGTACCGCGCGTGGTAAACCTATCGTCAACGTATTACCGCTGGAAGAGGGCGAACGCATCAATGCCGTGTTGCCGATTCGTGAATATGAAGCCGGCAAATTCATTTTCATGGCAACCGCCAGCGGCACGGTGAAAAAGACGCCGTTACAGGATTTCTCACGTCCGCGTAGTGCCGGGATTATCGCCGTTGAGTTGTTGGCGGATGATTGCTTGGTCGGCGTTGAAATCACTGACGGCACCAAAGAAGTGATGCTGTTCAGCGATGCTGGCAAGGCGGTACGCTTTAATGAAGAAGACGTCAGGCCGATGGGGCGCACCGCGCGCGGTGTGCGTGGCATCACCTTGGGCCCTGGTCAAAAAGTTATATCGCTGCTGATCGCCGATAGCGGTGATGTGCTGACCGTGACCGAATGTGGTTATGGTAAACGGACATCAGTGGCGGATTATCCGCTGCATGGCCGTGGCGGCCAAGGCGTAATCTCAATCCAAACCAGCGAACGCAATGGCCAGGTCGTCGGCGCGGCATTGGTAAGTGATGACAATGAAATCATGTTGATCTCGAACGCCGGGACGCTGGTGCGCACCCGTGTTGCAGAGATCTCGCGGATGGGGCGCAATACCCAAGGCGTGCGTTTAATTCGGCTCGATGAAAACGAAAGTCTGTGCGGTGTGGCCCCCATCCTTGAGCAAGACGAAATACAGGACCAGAACCAGGAACAAGAATCTTAACGCAGGCAGAGGGACGATATGGCACGTGTATATAACTTCAGCGCGGGACCGGCGGTACTGCCGGAAGAGGTATTGATTCAAGCTCAGCAGGAGATGCTGGACTGGCATGATAGCGGCATGTCGGTAATGGAGATGAGTCATCGCGACAAGGAATTCATGTCGATCGCGGAAAAGGCCGAAGCCGATTTGCGCGATTTGATGTCGATCCCGAAGAACTATAAAGTGCTGTTCCTGCAAGGTGGTGCCAGTAGCCAGTTTGCAATGGTGCCGATGAATCTGCTGCGCGGCAAGAAGAAGGCCGATTATATCAATACCGGTGCCTGGTCGAAAAAGGCTATCGAAGAAGCGGCGCGTTTTTGCACCGTTAATATCGCCGGTACTTCCGAAGCAAGTAAATTCTTTTCGGTGCCGATGCAGAATGAGCTGAAGCTATCGGCCGACGCAGCTTATGTTCATTACACGCCGAACGAAACAATTGCTGGCGTCGAGTTTCCATATATCCCTGAAACCGGGGATGTGCCGTTGGTTGCGGATATGTCCTCGACCATCCTTTCGCGGCCGATTGATGTCACCAAGTTTGGATTGATCTACGCTGGTGCGCAAAAGAATATTGGTCCGGCTGGATTGACGGTGGTGATTGTGCGTGAAGATTTGATCGGTCAGGCATTGCCGGAAGCGCCTGTGATGCTCGATTACAAGATCCATGCGGATAATGATTCGATGTACAACACCCCACCTACCTATGCTTGGTATTTGGCAGGCATGGTATTCGATATGTTGAAGCGCAAGGGTGGATTGGAAGCAATGGCGCGTATTAATCAGCGTAAGGCTGAGAAGTTGTACAAGGCCATTGATGAATCCAGTTTCTATCGCAACCCCGTCGATCCAAAATGTCGTTCATGGATGAATGTGCCGTTTACCTTGCGTAACTCAGAGCTTGATTCTCAGTTCCTGTCTGAAGCTTCAAAAGCGGGTCTGAAGACACTCAAGGGGCATCGCTCGGTGGGTGGCATGCGTGCCAGCATTTACAACGCAATGCCGGAGTCTGGTGTCGATACGTTGATTGCATTCATGGCCGATTTCGCAAAACGCAACGGTTGATCTAATAAGTAACCCGGCAGGCTAGGGAGTGCAGGCATGTATAAAATATTGACGCTAAATAACATTGCGGTCATCGGGCTGGATCGATTGCCACGCGATCGTTATGAAATCGCCTCCGAGATTCAGCATCCGGATGCAATATTGCTGCGTTCATTCAAAATGCATGAGATGCCTATTCCTGACACCTTAAAGGCAGTCGGCAGAGCGGGTGCCGGGGTTAACAATATTCCAGTGGATAAGCTGACCAAGCTCGGTATCCCTGTGTTTAACGCGCCCGGCGCTAATGCCAATGCTGTAAAAGAATTGGTTGTCGCCGGGATGTTGCTTGCAGCTCGTAACATATGCCAGGCGTGGGATTACACTAACAAGCTGGAAGGAGACGATGCCAAATTGCACAAAGAAGTGGAGGCAGGGAAGGCCAAATTTGCCGGTTTTGAGTTGCCTGGCCGCACCCTCGGGGTAATTGGCCTCGGTGCTATAGGGATCAAAGTAGCCAACGTGGCGCTAGATCTTGGTATGAAAGTCATTGGTTACGATCCACAAATCACAGTCCAAAGTGCATGGAAGTTATCAGCCAAGGTGCAGCAGGCGCATAGTGTCGATGACTTGCTGCGGCAAGTGGATTTTGTCACTTTTCATGTGCCGTTGGTGGATGCCACGCGCAATATGTTGAGCGCAGATCGCATCAAGCTGATGAAGAAAGACGCTGTGGTGTTGAATTTTGCGAGGGAAGGGATTGTTGACGAGACGGCGGTCTGTGATGCGCTGGGTGCCGATCGGCTCTATTCCTATGTCTGCGACTTTCCCAGCAACCGTCTCAAGGGAAATCCAAAGGTTATTGCATTACCCCATCTGGGGGCATCGACCCAGGAAGCTGAAGATAATTGTGCAGTCATGGTGGCGGATCAGGTACGAGATTTTCTTGAAAATGGCAATATTCTCAATGCCGTGAACTTTCCTGAAGTCATGATGCCGCGTACTGACGGTACCCGACTGGCGATTGCAAATGCCAATGTGCCGAATATGGTGGGGCAGATTTCCACTGCTTTGGCTGAGGCCGGGTTGAATATTATTGACCTAATCAACAAGTCAAAAGGTGAAGTCGCTTATACCTTGATCGATATTGAAGGTCAGATGTTAGATTCTGTGCTGAGTCGCATTAAAGCGATTAATGGCGTCTTGTCGTTGCGCGTGTTGCCATCAGGGAAGTAGTTGTCGTTTATGACCGATAAACCGAAAAATCTCGATGGGATCCGGCTGCGTATCGATGAGCTTGATGAGCAAATCCAGCACTTGATTAACGAACGCGGACGGTGTGCTCAACAGGTGGCTGAGATTAAGTCTGGCGTCGGTCATGATGTGGATTATTATCGTGCCGAACGCGAGGCACAGGTGTTACGGCAAGTGATTGCGCGCAATCAAGGGCCGCTAACAGATGAAGATATTGCGCGCCTGTTTCGCGAAATCATGTCTTCCTGTCTGGCGCTGGAACAGAAAATGCGCATCGCATTTCTAGGCCCTGAAGGCACATTTTCCCAAGATGCCGCGCTGAAACACTTCGGCCATGCCGTTGTCACTGTGCCGCATGGTGCCATCGATGAAATCTTCCGCGATGTCGAATCCGGATTATCGAATTATGGCGTGGTGCCCGTGGAAAATTCCACTGAGGGCGTGGTGAATCATACCCTGGATATGTTCCTCAACTCGCCATTGAAGATTTGTGGTGAAGTAGAGCTGCGCATCCATCACTGTTTGCTGGCGCGCGAGATGGATATCTCTAAGATTACCAAGGTGTATGGTCATCAGCAGGCGTTGGCACAGTGTCGGGAATGGTTAGATGAGGAGCTTAAAAATATTCCTCGCATTGCGGTCAGCAGTAATGCCAAGGCCGCTAGTCTAGCGTTTGAGGAAGCAGGTGCGGCAGCAATTGCCTCAGCAACAGCGGCTGAAATTTACGGTTTAGAAGTGTTGGTGGCCAATATCGAGGATGAGCCTGATAATACCACCCGATTTTTGATTATTGGCCGTAAATCACCAGGTGTCAGCGGCAAGGATAAGACATCTTTGTTATTATCCACCACCAACCGGCCGGGGGCTTTGGCGCGATTGTTGGTGCCGTTAGCCGAAGCAGGTATTTCGATGACGCGGATTGAATCGCGTCCGTCACGACGCGGTATGTGGGATTATGTGTTTTTTGTCGATATCGAGGGGCATGCTATTGATGCCAAGGTCGCTACTGCGCTGGATATGTTGCGCAAGGAAGCCGCGATGTTGAAAGTGTTGGGATCGTACCCGGTTGCAGTCCTGTGACTTTAAATTTTTATTGAATTGAGTTAGACACATCTGGAGATGTCCCAATGATTATTATTTTGAAATCCGAAGCGAACGACGAGCAGATCCACGCCGTGGAAGAAAAGTTGCTCGCCATGGGGATGCAGCCGCATGTGTCGCGAGGTATCCAGCGGACGGTGATTGGTGCCATTGGCGATGAGCGCAAGATCGATAAAGAGGCGCTCGAAGCGTTGCCAATGGTCGAAAATGTTGTGCGGGTAATGAAGCCGTACAAGATCGTGGCCCGTGAATCACACAAGCAAGATACCATCATCGATATCAAAGGCATCCCGTTGGGGGGCAAACAAATTCAAATCATTGCTGGCCCCTGTTCGGTCGAAACCCAGGATCAGATGGATAAATCGGCAGCGGCAGTGGCCAAGGCCGGTTGTCGTCTGATGCGTGGTGGCGCCTTTAAACCACGCACCAGTCCTTATACCTTTCAAGGTGTTGGCGTTAAGGGGCTGGAAATGTTCCAGACCGCAGCGCGCAAACACAAGCTGCCGATTGTGACTGAGTTAATGGATGTGCGAATGCTGGATACCTTCCTTGAATATGGCGTGGATGTGATCCAGATTGGTACCCGCAACATGCAGAACTTTGACCTGCTCAAGGAGGTCGGCAAAGTACAAGTACCTGTTATCTTAAAGCGAGGTATGTCGGCGACGATTTCCGAATGGCTAATGTCGGCGGAATATATCGCTGCCGCAGGCAATCACAATATTATTTTCTGCGAGCGCGGTGTGCGCAGCTTTGAAACTTATTACCGCAATATGCTGGATGTCACGGCAATCCCAGTGTTGAAGCTGGAAACGCATTTGCCGGTAATTATTGATCCCAGCCATGCCGGTGGTAAGGCGTGGATGGTGCCTGCTTTGTCCCGAGCTGCGATTGCGGCCGGTGCCGATGGCTTATTGATCGAAGCGCATCCTTGTCCTTCCGAGGCTTGGTGTGATGCCGATCAGGCGCTGAGCCCGCAGCAACTCGAAGTCTTGATGGGTGAATTGCGTGGTATTGCCCAAGTGGTTGGCCGCGAGCTGTAAGTAAGGTCTCGATTTAGCTATCGATCATGATCAGACAACTGACCATTATTGGCGTAGGCTTGATCGGCGGTTCGCTGGCGCGGGCGCTAAAGGCGGCCGGTTATTGCCAGGAAGTGGTTGGCTGTGCTCGCGATCAATCTCAATTACAACGTGCGCTTGAGTTGGGCGTGATTGATCGTGCCAGCACCGACATCGCAACCGCGGTTCAAGGCGCTGATGTTGTAGTGCTGGCAGTACCTTTGGGTGCAATGGAAATGTGTTTTCGCGCCATGGCAGGTCATGTCGCCGATGATGCAATCATTACTGATGTCGGCAGTGCCAAAGCCAGTGTTGTGGCTGCTGCTCGCGCTGCATTTCGGCGTTTGCCGGCAGGCTTTGTGCCTGGACATCCTATCGCAGGCACGGAAAAAAGCGGAGTTGAAGCATCATTTACGGAATTGTTTCATAAGCGGCGAGTGATTCTGACCCCTGTGCCGGAGTCGGCGCCTGGTGCGGTAGCCAAAGTGCGCCAGATGTGGGAACAAACCGGTGCCGTGGTCGAAGAAATGAACGTTGAGCATCATGATGAGGTTCTGGCCGCAACCAGTCATTTGCCGCATCTGTTAGCCTTTGGGTTGGTGGACTCGTTGGTGGGGATGGATGAAAGCGAAGAAATTTTCCGCTTTGCCGCTGGCGGGTTTCGTGACTTTACCCGCATTGCCTCCAGTGATCCATTGATGTGGCGCGATATTTGCCTTGCCAATCGGGAAGCAATTCTCAAAGTACTGGCACATTATTCAGAGGACCTTGCCGAGCTTACGCGTTCCGTGCGCGATGGTAATGGTGCGGCACTGGAATCCGTTTTTCGTCGTGCCAAAGACGCGCGTGACCGTTACGCGAAACAGCTCGAGAATTAATCTGGATTTATTGATTATTTACCACAGAGACATCGAGAACACAGAGATTTTGATGGTGCCGAGTTATTTGAGGTAATGAGAAGTGTAGAGTGTGGCAGGTAATAGAAGCTTAAATAGATGCAGTTTTCTGTGTTGCAATAATGTATTTGAGATGAAGCAAGGTATTTTCTGCTTACGAATGGTAACCACTCTGTGTACTCTGTGCCTCTGTGGTGAGTAAATATTCCAAGAGATAGAGTTTCAATGAGTGGATCAAACGTTCGTTTTTTTGTGAAGCCAGGCGGTGCCCTGAATGGCCGGGTACGCGTGCCTGGCGATAAATCCATCTCCCATCGTTCGATTATGTTGGGTGCGCTGGCGGAAGGCGTGACTCACGTTACCGGATTCCTGGAAGGCGAAGACAGTCTTTGTACCTTGCGCGCGTTTCGCGATATGGGGGTCAAGATCGAAGGACCGGATCAAGGTCGCGTCACGATCCATGGTGTTGGTATGCATGGGCTAAAGCGCCCAAGCAAGGCACTGGATTTAGGTAATTCCGGCACCTCGATGCGATTGATGGCGGGGTTGCTGGCGGGTGCTGGTGTTGAAGTTGAAATGATCGGCGATGCCTCTCTGTCAAAACGGCCGATGCGGCGCGTCACTGATCCGCTGGCAAAAATGGGCGCGCGGATCGATGCGACAGAAAAAGGAACGCCACCTTTACATATCCAGGCCAACGCCAAACTCAAAGGCATTGACTACATCATGCCGATGGCCAGTGCACAGGTGAAGTCATCGCTGTTATTGGCAGGTTTGTATGCCGAAGGAAAAACCTGCATTACCGAACCTGCGCCGACGCGCGATCATACCGAACGTATGTTGACAGGATTTGGTTATCCTGTGGAACGTCGTGGTGCGACTGCCTGTGTGGTCGGTGGCGGCAAACTCAAGGCGACGGCGATTGATGTACCGGCCGATATTTCGTCTGCCGCATTTTTCATGGTCGGTGCCAGCATCGCGCCCGGTTCAGACATCGTACTCGAACATGTGGGCATCAATCCGACACGTACGGGTGTGATCGATATTTTGCGTTTGATGGGTGCCAATATCGAAGTCATGAATGAGCGTGAAGTCGGAGGCGAACCGGTGGCCGATATCCGTATCTGTGCATCTAAGTTGCGTGGTATTCAAATTCCGGAAGAATTGGTGCCGCTGGCGATTGATGAATTTCCGTCACTGTTCGTGGCAGCGGCCTGCGCCGAAGGCCAAACCGTGTTGACCGGTGCCGAAGAACTACGGGTGAAAGAAAGTGACCGGATTCAGGTGATGGCCGATGGGCTGCTCAAAATGGGTATTGACGCTCGCCCGACAGCGGATGGGATCATGATACAGGGCGGTGGTCTGCGAGGTGCCGAGATCGATAGTCATGGTGATCACCGGATCGCCATGTCCTTTGCCATGGCGGCACTGCGGGCGGAAGGAGAGGTCGTTATCAACGATTGTGCCAATGTGGCGACCTCGTTTCCGGGTTTTATTCAGCTGGCGCGTGGCGCAGGCTTGGAGATCAAGGGTTAAGCCATGATAGAAGAAAAACCCCCGGTAATTACCATCGATGGTCCTGGCGGATCGGGCAAAGGCACGATTAGCCGTCTTCTGGCCCAGGATCTGGATTGGCATTTTCTGGATAGTGGAGCGCTTTACCGCCTGGTGGGACTTGCCGCACGCTGGCATTCGATTCCCTTTGGGGACGCGGTGGGGCTGGAAACCCTGGCGGCCCACCTGGATGTCCAGTTTACGGGCGACGACACCGGCGCCACGACCCGAATTTTCCTTGAGGGAGAAGAAGTTACCGATGTCATCCGTAGCGAGGAGTGTGGTAATGATGCCTCGAAGGTGGCCGTGATTCCTATGGTGCGCAGTGCGCTGCTGGAGCGGCAACGGGCCTTCTGTCAGCCACCGGGACTGGTGGCCGATGGCCGTGACATGGGAACAGTAGTGTTTCCGGATGCCAAGCTTAAAATCTTCCTGACTGCAAGTCTGGATGAGCGCGTCTCCAGGCGCCATAAGCAGTTGAAGGAAAAGGGGGTTAATGTTAATATGGCGGCCCTTTATCAGGAACTTGCCCAGCGCGATGCGCGCGATAAGGAGCGGGCGGTAGCCCCGCTGATGCCGGCGGCAGATGCCGTTGTGGTGGATACCTCCGGTGTACCCGTAGCCGAAGTATTGGCGCGGGTGAAGGCACTTTGGCAGCAGGTTTCAGGTTAGGGCACACGCGTTACGCAATATTACTACGGGGGTCTGGCAACGCCAGACCGATGATAAACACACACCGCATTCTTGCGGTGCAACAGCAATCAAAGTCAGGACGTCAGTCCCGGCGAGGAAAAGGTAAACCATCAATGGAAAGCTTTGCAAAACTTCTTGAGGAAAGTCTGGTTAACGAGCGCATGCAGCCTGGCGCAATTTTGCGCGCGACTGTATTGAGCATCGATGACAACGTCGTCGTTGTTAATGCCGGTTTGAAATCAGACAGCGCAATCCCGGTCGAACAGTTCTACAACGAAACCGGTAAAGTCAATGTTAACGTCGGTGACGAAATCGAAGTCGCTCTGGAAACCGTTGAAGACGGTTACGGCGAAACTCGCTTGTCACGTGAAAAAGCCGTGCGCGCCCAGGCTTGGGTTGATCTCGAGAAAGCAATGAACGAATCTACGGCCGTGATCGGTGTCATCACCGGCAAGGTCAAAGGCGGCTACACTGTCGAAATGAGCGGTATCCGCGCCTTCCTCCCCGGTTCTTTGGTTGATGTACGTCCCGTGCGCGATGCAGCGCATCTTGAAGGCAAGACCCTTGAATTCAAGGTTGTCAAACTGGATCGCCGCCGTAACAATGTTGTTGTGTCACGCCGCGCTGTGGTTGAGAAAGAAGGTAGCGCCGAGCGTCAAGTGCTGCTCGACAATCTGGTCGAAGGCCAAGTCATCAAGGGTGTGGTCAAGAACCTCACCGATTACGGCGCTTTCATTGATCTGGGCGGTATTGATGGTCTGTTGCATATCACCGATATGGCATGGCGTCGTGTACGTCAGCCGTCAGAAATCGTCAATGTCGGTGACGAAATCACCGTTAAAGTATTGAAGTTCGACAAAGAGCGTCAACGCGTTTCTCTGGGTCTCAAGCAGTTGGGCGATGACCCATGGTCTGCAATTTCGCGCCGTTACCCAGTAGGTACCCGCATGTTCGGCAAAGTCACCAACATTGCTGATTACGGTTGCTTTGTTGAGATCGAACAAGGTGTTGAAGGTCTGGTACACGTTTCTGAAATGGATTGGACCAACAAGAACATCCATCCGTCCAAGGTTGTACACGTTGGCGACGAAGTTGAAGTTATGGTGCTGGATATCGACGAAGAGCGTCGCCGTATTTCTCTGGGCATGAAGCAGTGCCAGATGAATCCGTGGGAATCCTTCTCGGTCACCCATAACAAGGGCGAGAAGATCAAGGGCGTAATCAAGTCGATCACCGATTTCGGTATTTTCGTTGGTCTGGAAGGCGGCATCGACGGCCTGCTGCACTTGTCTGATATTTCCTGGAATGAGACCGGTGAAGACGCCGTTCGTAAATACAAGAAGGGCGATGAACTCGAGTCCGTCATTCTGGCAATCGATCCTGAGCGCGAGCGTATTTCGCTGGGTATCAAGCAGCTGGATCAGGATCCATTCTCCCAGTATGTTGGTGAGCATCCAAAAGGCACCATCGTGAAAGGCGTGGTCGCTGAAGTTGACGCCAAGGGTGCCGTGATCACACTGACAGAAGGCGTGGAAGGTCATCTGCGCGCTTCTGAATTGTCGCGTGAGCATGTCGAAGATATGCGTACGCTGCTGAACGTGGGGGATGCGGTTGAAGCCAAGTTCATTGGCGTTGATCGCAAGAACCGTACTATCATGCTGTCGATCAAGGCTAAAGATAGTGACGAAGAGGCCGAAGCAATTCAGGAATACACTCGCGGCGGTGTTGGCTCCACTACCCTGGGTGATATCCTTAAAGAAAAGATGGAAACTCAGGGCGAACAGAACGTCTAATCGCACCAACCCGGAGCCGGTCCCAGTGACCGGCTTTTTTTTCAGGGGGGAGTTGCGAAAACACTTGTCTTATCAGTATTATAGCTTGACCAAGGGGGTGATTCTGGCCCCTAGCAACCAGGGGAAGACTAATAATGACAAAATCTGAGCTGATCGAAATTTTGTCGCAACGTCAGAGTCATTTGACTTCGAAAGACGTTGAATTCGCTATCAAAACCATGATTGAGCAAATGGCTCTAACCTTGGCCACCGGGGATCGCATCGAGATCCGGGGATTTGGTAGTTTTTCACTGCACTTCCGTCCGCCGCGTGTAGGACGTAATCCTAAAACGGGTGAATCGGTGCCCTTGACCGGAAAATACGTCCCCCACTTCAAACCGGGTAAGGAAATGCGGGAGCGGGTTAACGAAAGTGTTACCCGAGTTCCCATTACCGACAATTAAATTTCAGGTGTCCTCGGAGGGGCGTAAGGTATGACACGTATCTTCACCCTGATCTTCCTGGCCTTCATATTATTGGTCGGGATTAGTTTTTCCGTTCTCAATTCGCAAGTGGTGCATCTCAATTATTATTTTGGGAGTTGGGATTTGCCATTGTCCTTGGCGTTAATGCTGACGCTGGGGACAGGTGCAATATTAGGCTTGCTCGGTAGTGTGGGTGTGATTATTCGGCTGAAGCGAGAAATCAGCAAGCTGAAGAAAGGCATGAAACACGTTGAGCGCCGCTTGACGCACACTCGCTCCGCGACGAAGGAGTCATAGTCGATTATGCAGGAGCTAATCTGGTTATTGTTGCCTGTTGCTGCTGTTTCCGGCTGGCTTGTGGCACGACGTGAATATCGTAAGTGCCTGGAGGCTGAGGCGAGAAGTTTTAATCCAGAATATTTCAAGGGTCTGAACTTCCTGATCAATGAACAGCCGGATAAAGCGATCGATGTCTTCGTCAGGATGCTCGAGGTCGATAAAGATACCGTCGATATTCATCTGGCCTTGGGCAGTCTTTTTCGGCGCCGCGGTGAAGTCTCGCGGGCCATACGCGTCCATCAAAATCTGATTGTACGTTCCAATTTATCTGCGGTGCAACGCGGTCAGGTCTTGTTTGAGCTGGCGCAGGATTATATGAGTGCTGGTTTGCTGGATCGGGCTGAAGAGTTGTGTCAGGAAATTATCGATTCCGAGAGTCGACATTTACCCGCCCTGAAATTATTGCGCGATATTTACGAACAGGAAAAAGAGTGGTTCCGGGCAGTGGATGTTGTGCGCAAAATCGAGACTTGCACCGGTAAGGCGGAAGATCAATTAATCGCGCAGTATTATTGTGAAATTGCTGATAATGCCCAGAAAAAAGGCGATATCGCTCAGGCCGAACGGATGCTGGAGCGGGCCATTGCGCAGGATGATGGCTGTGCAAGGGCAATGATCATGCAAGGGGATTTGCGACGTGATGCAGGTGATTGGTCAGGTGCAATCCAACATTATCAGCGCTTGGAAAAACGGGCACCTCAATATTTGGCCGAAGTGTTGGCGTCATTAGTGAAATGTCATGAAGCTTGCGGGCAGCGAGCAGAATTACTCGGGTTTCTTAAAAAAGTAATACATCATCATTCCAATGTTGAGTTGTTACTGGCTGCCTCGCGCATGATTTTTGATCTTGAGGGCGAGTCTGCGGCGGCAAATTTTTTGGGGCAGGAAATTAGCAAACGTCCTTCGCTGCATGGAGTGAATTATATGCTGGAGTTGGAAATGCAGCGTCAGCCGCCCGTTTCCGAGAACTATGCGCTGATCAAAACGACTTTAAATAAATTATTGGCAGCGAAGCCTGTATATCGTTGTGCTAACTGTGGGTTTACTGGAAATGCCATGCATTGGTCTTGCCCGAGTTGTAAGCGTTGGTCGAGTATTCGTTCAGTTCAGGAGCGTGGAGTTATCAATTAATGCCGTTTTTTGAGACTGATCCCAAACGGATCATTGTTGCCTTGGATTTTCCCACTGCCGACCGGGCGTGGGTGCTGGTTGAAAAACTCGATCCCCGCGGTTGTCGAGTGAAGGTAGGTAAGGAGTTGTTTACCCGTGAGGGGCCTGCTTTTGTTAAGCGCTTAGTGAACGCCGGTTATGAGGTGTTTCTGGATCTCAAATTCCATGATATTCCCAACACTGTCGCGGCCGCATGTGCGGCCGCGGCTGATCTTGGGGTGTGGATGCTGAATGTGCATGCCCAGGGCGGGCGGCGGATGATGGAAGCGGCGCGGGAGGCCGTAGCTGCGGCGGGTGAGCATCGGCCCTTGTTGATCGCGGTCACTATTCTTACCAGCCTGACTGAACGCGAGATCCATGAAACGGGGCTGGGGGGGAACCTTGCGGCTAACGTCTTGCGCTTGGCGCAGTTAACCGAGAGTAGTGGCTTGGATGGAGTGGTCTGTTCACCGCAAGAAGCAGCTTTGCTGCGCCAAGCAATCGGGGCGGAATTTTGTTTGGTGACGCCAGGAGTGCGTCCGGCGGGGAGTGACAAAGGCGACCAGAATCGGGTATTGACCCCCAGTGAGGCGCTCAAGTCGGGGGCGAGCTATCTTGTGATTGGTCGGCCAATTACCCAGGCGCCGGATCCGTTGGCGGCACTACGGTCGATTCAGTTAGGAATCGCTAATGCCTTGACTAAATAGGGATTTTTCGGCATCCTTTTGTTTTAAAGACAGGAATCGGAGGTAAAGGAGTGCGCTCCGTGAAAGCCATTTTAGGGATTTTGTTGATAGCGCTGGTTGGCGTTGCCGCTGCGGCAGAGGTGGTGAATATCAACCGCGCCAATACCGCAACATTGGATCGGGAATTGGTGGGGGTCGGTCCCGCCAAGGCCAAGGCCATCGTGACGGAACGGCGGCAACATGGGCCATTCAAATCGGCCGACGATCTAACCCGGGTAAAAGGGATTGGTCCCAAACTCATCGAGAAAAATCGTGCCAAGATTGTGGTCGCGGACTCCGATGAGTTTTCGCAATGAAGCTGAAACAGTAATTGGATACGAGAAAGATGATTTTGCAGCCTGTAATTCTTAGCGGTGGCTCAGGAACCCGGCTCTGGCCATTGTCGCGCGAACATTTCCCCAAGCAATTGATCGCCCTGTTTGGCGAATTGAGTCTATTGCAGAATACGGTGATGCGTATGGATGGACTGGATAGCCGCCTGTCTAAGACGCAGAGCGATGAAGTCAACGTTCTCAATCCGCTGATAATCTGCAACGAAGAACATCGTTTTTTGGTCGGAGAGCAGGTCCGGCAAATCAAGAAAAATTATTCCAAAATTATTCTGGAACCTGTTGGGCGCAATACCGCGCCAGCGATGACCTTGGCGGCGCTGGCGGCCGCTGGTAGTGAGACGGATCCGATTTTGCTCGTCATGCCCGCTGATCATTTAATCAAGGATGTGACGGCGTTTCACCAGGCAGTTGTGTTGGCGGTTCCGCATGCCCGTGCGGGGGGGGTCGTGACCTTTGGTATTGTGCCGGATGCGCCAGAAACGGGTTTCGGTTACATCAAAAAGGGCGCGCGTCAGGGCGATGGTGATACCTTTACCATCGCCGCCTTTGTCGAAAAACCGGATTTAAAGACTGCAGAAAAATATCTCAACTCCGGTGACTATCTCTGGAATAGTGGCATTTTCATGATGACGGCTACTACCTGGATGACGGCAATCAAACAATATCGCAGCGACATTGCACAAAGTTGCGTGCAGGCCTTTGAACAAGGTGCGGCGGATCGTGATTTCTTTCGCGTTGACGCGAAAGTGTTTGCTGCCTGCCCCAGTGATTCCATCGATTATGCAGTCATGGAGAAAATTGTTGGATCGGCTAAGCACGGGGATGCTGTTGTTGTGCCGCTGGATGCTGGGTGGTCGGACGTGGGCTCCTGGGCCAGCTTGTGGTCGGCGAGTGAGCATGATGCGGCGGGAAATGTCAAAAAAGGCGATGTACACGCGATTGATTCGAAAAATAATGTGCTGATTGCCGAGCATCGGGTGCTGGCGACGGTGGGCTTGGAAGACATTATTGCGGTTGAAACGGCGGATGCCGTGCTGGTGGCCCACAAAGACCGCTCGCAGGATATCAAAAAGATTGTCGAAGAATTAAAGAGAAACAATAAAACTCAATACCAAACCCATCGTCGTGTCTCGCGCCCATGGGGATGTTATGAATCGATCGACAATGGCGAGCGCTTTCAGGTCAAGCGTATTACCGTTAATCCCCGGGCGGCATTATCGTTACAGATGCACCATCATCGTGCCGAGCACTGGATTGTGGTTAAGGGGACGGCCAAGGTGACGCGCGGGGATGAAATCCTGTTGGTGAGTGAAAATCAATCGACCTATATCCCGGTGGGAATGAAACATCGTTTGGAAAATCCAGGAACAATTCCCTTGGAGTTGATCGAGGTGCAATCGGGAAGCTATTTGGGCGAGGATGATATTGTCAGGTTTGAAGATGTCTATGGGCGCTAATATTCAAAATCATTCAGATAATCAAATATTGCATATAAGGGGATAGGGGCATCGCGTATGCGAGAAATCAATCGACGCACATTGGTTCTAGTGCATGATGTTTTTATGGTCATGGTGGCGTGGATGTTGGCCAACCTGATTCGTGGCAGTTATGAAGGGTATTCCATTGGATTAATGCCCAGTCCTGGCGTGATTGCAACAGTATTGTTGGCGCAAGGAGCAGTGTTGTGGAAGGTCGGTCTTTATCGTGGCGTATGGCGTTTTGCCAGCATTCCGGACCTCTGGAATATTATTCGAGCCGCAGTGTTGGGTGCCTTGGCGATTACGCTTGCCTTGTTTCTATTCAATCGAATGGCAGGTGTGCCACGTACCGCACTGATGCTCTATCCCTTGTTTCTGGTTTTTTTGTTAGGAGGGCCGCGCCTCTGTTATCGCTTATGGAAGGATCATGGGCTCAAGATCAAAATTTCCGAAGCGAAACGAGTGTTGGTGATTGGTGCCGGACGGGCCGGTGAGATGCTGGTGCGTGATATGCGTCGCAATAGAGAATATCAACCCATTGGTTTTCTCGATGATGACATCCGGCTAAAAGGGGCAAACATTCACGGCTTACCGGTCTTCGGCGCGGTCGATTGCCTGGGAAATGTGGTGGCTGAACGGAGTGTGGATATTGTGATGCTTGCGATACCTTCGGCGACGGGTATCCAGATGCGGCGCGTAGTGGCTTTGTGTAATGCGGCGGGTGTGCCGTTTCGTACCTTGCCCCGGTTGCAGGATCTGGTTTCCGGATATTCGGTATTGCAGGAATTACGTGATGTATCGATTGATGATCTGCTGGGGCGTGAATCCGTGGCACTTGATTGGAAACGGATTAGCGACGGCCTGGCGGGCAAGGTTGTTTTGTTGAGCGGTGGCGGTGGGTCCATTGGGTCAGAGTTGTGTCGCCAGATTGCCCGTTTGGGGCCTGCCAAACTCGTGATTGTGGAGAGGTCGGAATTCAATCTCTATTCTATCGAGCTGGAGCTGCGGCAACATTTTCCAAACTTGGTGCTTTATCCCTGTTTGATAGATGTCTGTGACAAGGTTGCGATTGAACGCGTGTTTGAAGAGTACCGGCCAGAAGTGGTTTTCCACGCGGCAGCCTACAAACATGTGCCGATGTTACAGGCGCAGGTTCGCGAAGCAGTGCGTAACAATGTGTTGGGCAGTCATCTTCTGGCATCGGCCGCGGATCGCCATGGTTGCGGAATATTTGTGCTGGTATCGACCGATAAGGCCGTCAATCCGGCGAATGTGATGGGTGCAACCAAACGGGTGGCTGAAATATTGTGTCAGACGCTGAGCCGACATTCGCAGACGAAGTTTATTACCGTGCGCTTTGGGAATGTCCTCGGATCTGCCGGTAGCGTGGTGCCTTTGTTCCGCGCCCAAATCGAGGCAGGCGGGCCGGTGACCGTGACCGATCCTGATATTACCCGTTATTTCATGACGATTCCGGAAGCTTCGCAATTGATTTTGCAAGCGGCTGTGTTGGGGGATGGCGGCGAGATCTTTGTGCTGGATATGGGCGAGCCGATCAAGATCAATTATCTGGCGGAACAAATGATTCGTTTGTCGGGCAAAGTACCGGGGCAGGATATTGAGATTGTCTATACCGGTTTGCGTCCTGGCGAGAAGCTGTACGAAGAATTGTTTCATGATCAGGAGAATCTTGCCGAGACCGCGCATGAGAAAATATTCCAAGCTCACAGCCGCTCGGTCGAGTGTCAGCTTGTCGATTCCGTACTGATTGATATGGAGCAATCGTGCGCAATGTATGACATAGAGCGACTAACGGCATTGCTTCATGGATTGGTGCCTGAAATGGCGTCGGTACTCCCCATGCAATCTAATCAGAACAACGTGATTCCCTTTGAAAAGGTGACGGCATAACTATGAAGGTCAAAAAGGCGGTATTTCCAGTGGCAGGCATGGGAACACGATTTTTGCCTGCAACGAAGGCAAATCCCAAGGAAATGTTGCCGATTGTCGACAAGCCACTGATTCAGTATGCGGCAGAAGAGGCGATTGCAGCCGGTATCACCCAATTGATTTTTGTGACCAGCAGTTCCAAGCGGGCGATTGAAGACCATTTTGATAAAAATTATGAGCTTGAAGCCGAACTTGAAAAGCGCGGCAAGCATGAGTTGCTAAGTCTGGTTCGTAGTGTAGTGCCGGAGGGAATTTCCTGCGTCTATGTGCGGCAGCCAGAGGCGTTGGGATTGGGGCATGCGGTGCTCTGCGCCCGGCCTGTGGTCGGAGATGAGCCATTTGCCGTGATTCTGGCCGACGATTTGATCGATGGTGCGGGAGGGGCCTGCATGTCGCAGATGGCTCAGGTATATGAACAGCATCGGTGCAGTGTTTTAGGGGTCGAGCCCGTTGCGGCGGAAGATACAGATAAGTATGGCATCGTCAAAACAGGTAGTTTCCATGAGCGTTTGGGGAAGGTTGATCGAATCGTCGAGAAACCTCGTTCCGAAGTTGCACCCTCCAATCTCGCTGTGGTGGGGCGTTATATTCTCACGCCGCAAATATTCGATTTGCTGGAACGGACGCAGCGGGGTGCGGGTGGTGAGATTCAGCTGACCGATGCGATTGCCGAGCTATTAAGACAAGAGCAGGTGCTGGCTTATCAATTTACGGGTAAACGCTATGATTGCGGTAGCAAACTCGGCTACTTGCAGGCAACGGTGGAGTATGCCTTGCAGCATCCGGAGCTTGGTGGTGCATTTCGCGGATATTTGAAATCCTTTATTTGTACCGTGGATTGAGGACTCCTCTATCCATGGGGCAAATTCGCCCGTTTGATCGGCTTCCGGTAAAATCCACAACATGACCTTTCCTACCTTGGAACAATTCATTGGTAACACGCCTTTAGTGCGTCTGCAGCGCATGCTGAGTGCCAGCACCAATACTTTGCTGGTAAAGCTCGAGGGAAACAATCCGGCGGGTTCAGTCAAAGATCGTCCTGCCTTGAGTATGATCAAACACGCTGAGGCGCGTGGCGAAATCAAGCCAGGTGACACGCTGATTGAGGCGACGAGCGGCAATACAGGTATTGCCCTGGCGATGGCGGCGGCAATGAAGGGCTATCGCATGGTGTTGATTATGCCCGAGCATATGAGCGTCGAGCGGCGGGCGGTGATGAAGGCATTTGGCGCTGAGATTATTCTGACGCCTAAGGCAGGTAGTATGGAAGCAGCGATTGATCTGGCGTGTGAAATGGAGTCACGCGGTGAGGGCCGGGTACTCAATCAATTTGCAAATCCTGATAACCCACTGGCGCATTATGAAGGCACAGGCCCAGAAATCTGGCGCGATACCCAGGGCCGGATAACGCATTTCGTCAGCGCAATGGGTACGACCGGCACCATTATGGGGACCTCCCGCTATTTACGCGAGCAAAATCCCAAGATTCAGATTATCGGAGTGCAGCCGGTGGATGGCGCCAGTATCCCGGGTATTCGTCGTTGGCCAGTTGAATATTTACCCAAGATTTACGAACCGGCACAGGTGGATCGAATTATTGATGTCACTCAGCAAGATGCGGAAGAAACTACGCGGGCTCTGGCGGCGCAGGAAGGAATTTTTGCCGGGATTTCATCCGGCGGTGCCGTAAGCGCGGCTTTACGTTTAGCACAAGAGGTTGAGAACGCCGTGATTGTCGCGATTATTTGTGATCGCGGTGATCGTTATTTATCGACGGGTGTGTTTCCTGAGTAAGCTTCCGAGAGTCACGCATGAATGTCTTTGTCTTTGATATTGAAACTGTGCCGGATGTTGCGGGTGGCCGCAAACTCTATGATTTGGATGGCTTGGCAGATAAGGACGTTGCGGAGGTCATGTTTCATCGCCGTCGGCAGGACACGGGCAATGATTTCCTGCCATTACATCAACATCGCGTCGTGGCAATCTCTGCGGTATTTCGTAACCGTGATCAACTCAAGGTCTGGTCATTGGGAACGCTTGAGTCTTCCGAGAAAGAATTGATTCAACGCTTCTTCGATGGCATCGATAAATTCACACCGACATTGGTTTCCTGGAATGGCGGTGGCTTTGATCTGCCGGTGTTGCATTATCGAGGACTGATCAATGGCGTGGTGGCGCCGCGTTATTGGGATGTCGGCGAGGGTGACCGGGACTTCAAATGGAATAATTATCTTAGCCGCTATCATTATCGACATACCGATCTGATGGACGTGTTGGCAGCCTATCAGCCGCGCGCCAATGCGCCACTGGATGACATTGCGACCTTATTGGGTTTTCCCGGCAAGATGGGGATGAGTGGCGCCAAGGTGTGGGACAGTTTTCAGGCGGGTGACTTGGAAGGTATTCGCAATTATTGTGAGACCGATGTGCTCAATACCTATCTTGTGTATCTGCGTTTTGAATTGATGCGCGGTAATTTGACAATCGAGGAATATACTGCTGAATGCCGATTGGTGCGTGAAGTATTGACGCACGAGGCCAAACCCCATTTCATCGAGTTTCTTAACGCCTGGACTGGCGGCGAAGTGTAAGGATTTATCAGGCATGAGCCGCAGAAACTTCAAGCCTGTACCCGCGGGAACGTTCCCGGCGGTGATTGGATCGCTATCTCATGATGGTCGTGGTGTTGCGCACATTGAGGGCAAAACGATCTTCATTGAGGGGGCCTTGCCGGGTGAGGAGGTGATGTTCAAGTATTTGGCGCGGCACAGGCATTTTGACGAGGGCGTGTCGGTAGAAATTAAACTACCATCGCCACAACGTGTAGCGCCGCAGTGTAAACACTTCGAGATCTGCGGTGGATGTAGTCTGCAACACCTCGATGCTCATGATCAGATACTGGTCAAGCAGAAAATTCTGCTCGAGAATTTTCGTCGCATTGGCAAGGTTGAACCGACTGAAGTGTTGGTGCCATTAACGGGTGACGTTTGGGGTTATCGGCGCAAGGCGCGGCTGGGCTGCAAATATGTCATTAAGAAACAGAAAATGGTAATCGGGTTTAGGGAAAAACGGAGTGCGTTTCTTGCCGATCTGGAAACATGCGAGGTGTTGCATCCTGCTATTGGTCAGCGGTTGGATGAATTACGGGTCTTAGTGCATAGTCTGAAGATTTTTGATCGAATTCCGCAAATCGAACTAGCGGTGAGTGATACTGCTACAGCGCTGGTGTTTCGTCACCTGGATGCGTTGATAGAGGATGATCTGGCCAAGTTGTGCGATTTCGGCGTCAAGACCGGATTTCATATTTATTTGCAACCCAAGGGGCCGGACAGTGTGCATTTGTTGTGGCCGGATCATTCGGAGTTGAGCTACCGCTTGTCAGAATTTGATCTTGAATTGTTTTTTCGCCCTACCGATTTTACGCAGGTTAATTATTCGATCAATCCGGCGATGGTCAGCCGGGCAATTCAATTACTGGATATTCAGCCCCAGGATCGGGTGCTGGATTTGTTTTGCGGGCTGGGTAACTTCACCTTACCTCTAACGCGCCACGCTCGCCATGTGGTCGGCGTCGAGGGTGATGAGTTGCTGGTCAAACAGGGGCGAGAAAATGCGCGGCGTAATGGCTTGGTTAATGTCGAGTTCCATGGCGCGAATTTAACGCTTGCGCCGCACGCGCAGCCCTGGTTTGGGCAGGGCTTTGATAAGATCTTGCTTGATCCACCACGTACTGGAGCGTATGAGATCGTGCAGCACATTGCCGAGTTTGGTGCGAAAAAGATCGTATATGTTGCTTGCGATCCGGCGACGCTGGCGCGTGATGCCGGTGTCTTGGTCAATGAGGCGGGTTATCGTTTAGTGAGCGCCGGGGTGATGGATATGTTCCCGCATACCACGCATGTCGAGTCGATTGCGCTGTTTGAGCGGTAATGAGATCAAAATCCAACGCGGAGACGCAAAGGCGCAGAGGAAAGTTGATTGCCAAGATCGCAAGAGAAGATAAAGCTATTCTATAATAATTTACCTATTCTTTCCTGGTGCCCTTTGTGAGTGGTATTTTTGTTTTTCTCTGCGCCTCCGCGCCTCCGCGTTAGATTTTTGTATTTAATCAATCGTCAGCACGATTTTGCCGGTCATTCCACCCTGTTCTATCAGACGGTGGGCTGCTGCCGCTTCGGCGAGCGGGAAGGTATGGGCAACGTGGATCTTAAGCTTGCCCTCATCGAAAAGTTGCGCACAGCGTTGCAGGATCTGACCTTGATGGCGCAATGCGTCTGTGAGTCCCTGGTGCATGGGGGTTAACATGAGCTCCAGACTGATGCGCAGATTGCGTGTGCGCGCTTCTTTCCACGAGGCAGTATCCTCTGGTTGTAACAGCGTCACTAGATCACCACCATAGCGTACTGCCGAAATACTTCGATTAAATGTTTCGCCACCCACGGTGTCGAAGGCGATATCAACACCTTGACCATTGGTCCAGTCGAGTACGGTGGTGACGAAGTCTTGTTGCTTGTAATCGATGACCTTTTCGGCACCTAACCTATTCACAAACTCCGCCTTACTGCTGTTGCCCACGGTAGTGCACACGCGTGCGTCTTTATCATGCGCGAGCTGAATTGCGACATGGCCGACGCCACCGGCGCCGGCATGGATGAGCACAGTTTGGCCTGGCTGCAAGTGGGCGCGGTCAAACAAGCTTTCCCAGGCGGTAATGAGTACCAGTGGTGCGGCAGCAGCCTGTTCAAAATTTAGTGATTTCGGCTTAAGCGCGGCAACGTATTCAGGAATTACCGCATATTCAGCGTAATTGCCCTGTGTGCCGCCGATGCCGCCGTAGCAGTAATAAACTTCATCGCCGGGTTTGAATCGAGTCACAGCTGAGCCGATGGCTTCGACTATGCCGGTACCGTCACATCCCAAAATGGTCGGATAGCGATCAGGATAATAAGTGCCCCGCGCCCGGAGTTTGGTGTCGACGGGATTAACACCGGCGGCCTTGAGGCGGACCAGGATTTCCTGCGGCTGGGTAATAACCGGACGTGCGATTTCGGCGGGTCGCAATACCTCCGGCTTCCCCGGAGTATTCATGACAACAGCACGCATTTTCATAGATTCAAGCGCTATGCCTGTGCTTTGGCAGATTTAACCTTAAGGGCAAACTCCATCAGGAAGGCGGCAAAAACTCCCAAAATTCCCCCCAGTACCAAGCCCAGAACGCCCATGACGAGTGGCGATTTACCCTTGCGTTCATATTCGCTGGCCGTTGAAATCAGCGAGGTGTTCTGAGCGGTGGCGATTTGCATGCGCAACTGATCGAGCTTGGTCTGAGTATCGATGCCGGCCACTTTGATCTGTTGCTGTTCGCGGGCGAGTTCGGAATGGGCGAATTTGAGTTCGAGCTTGAGGCGATCCTGCGTATCGGTTGCGCTCTTGGTGTGAGCGATTTTATCTTTCAATGCATTAATGTTTTCACCCAGAGCACCCGCATAGTTATTGTTTTGCAGGTCGCGGAGGGTGGTGGCGTAGTTGTCAGCCAAGGTTTTTAGCGAAGTTAATTGTTTCTCAAAAAGGACAGCGTGATCCTCAATCAGTCGTTTGCTGATCGCTGTGTGCAAGGTGCGCACGGCGTCCACTTTATCTTCTGTAGTCGTGGATTCCAAAAGAATTAACTTATCGTCCGGCGAGTCGACCTTGAGGCCGACGGGAGAATCGAGAGCGGCTTGTGTCGTTGGGATAAACAGCTTTTCCAGTTTGGTGATGGTTGATTTTGTCGACTCGAGGCTGGGTGTGCCCAGCTGAATGGCGGTGACATAAGTATGTTTGACGGAACTGATAAAGCCAAAGACCATCCCGCCCAGGGTGCAGGTCGCGGCGATGGAGAGAATGACGGTCTTATGTTTGGCCAGTGTCAGCCATAAGTCGACGAGGCTGATCTCATCTTCGTACGTGTTCTGGGACACGGGTTGGGTAAAAGGTGGTTTGGGGTCATTCACGCGATGCTACTCCGGTTGCGTAAGCAGTTTTACTGTAGGCTGCTATTTTAATTAAAATCAACGTGATTGGAAGCGGAATTGAGTATGGCGACTGAAATTGAACGTAAGTTCCTGGTGGTAAATGATCAGTGGCGGGCGAATATGGCGGGCCAGGCCTTTTACCGCCAAGGCTATCTGGCGAACTCTGAGGGTGCCTCGGTGCGGGTGCGAGCGGCGGAGGGGAAGGGTTATCTCAATATCAAGAGTATGACCCTTGGTGTGCGGCGCCACGAATTCGAGTATCTGATCCCGCTCGCGGAGGCGGAGGAGATGCTGAATAACCTCTGCGTCGGGCCGCTGATCGAGAAGACCCGCTACCGGGTGCAGCATAGCGGTCATCTGTGGGAGATTGACGTTTTCGAGGGCGACAACGCCGGGCTAGTGGTAGCGGAGATAGAGCTCCAGGCTGAGGACGAGCCTTTCGAACTGCCGCCATGGGCGGGGGAGGAAGTTTCCCATGATTCACGCTACTATAACGTCTGTTTGGCGCAGCATCCCTACAAGGAATGGAAGGATAACCCCTGATTCGATTAAGCGGTCGATTGAGTTGGCGCTTCTGGATCGGATTGGCCCTGGCGGGCATTATTGCGCTTCTATGCTCGGGTTGTGACCAGACGCCGCGCGAGAGCCTGCGCTTTGGCATTTCCCGTGCCCCGCTGACGCTGGACCCGCGTTTTGCCACCGATGCCGCTTCGGCGCGGATCAATCGTTTGTTCTACGAACGACTGGTGGATTTCGATGACAGTTACCGGCCGGTTCCGGCGCTGGCGGATTGGCAATTGCTGACGCCCACTCAATATCGGTTCATTTTGCGTCCAGATCGGGCAAGTTTTCACGATGGCAACACCCTGACGGCCCGCGATGTGAAGGCGACTTATGACGCTATTCTCGATCCGGCCACAGCCTCGCCGCACAGCGCCATCTTTGACATGCTCGCTCGGGTAGAGGTGGTGGACGATAACACGGTCGATTTTCATCTCAGCAAACCTGATCCGCTGTTTCCTGGCCGCTTGGTGATCGGCATCATGCCCGCGCGGCAATTGGTGGCGGGTTATTCTTTCAATACGAAAGCACTGGGTAGTGGTACTTTTGAGCTTGTCGCCTGGCCGGTGGAAGGCGTGTTGCAACTGCGGCGGCGTAACGATGGCCAATTGCTGGACTTCATTGAAGTAAAAAATCCGACGGTAATGGCGTTAAAGCTGATGCGCGGTGAGATCGATATGACTCAGAACGATATGCCGCCGGAGCTGGTGCGTTATCTGGAGCAACAGGATACGGTGCGGGTAATTCGCGGTGCAGGTTCGAATTTCACATATCTGGGTTTTAACATGCAGGACCCGGTGACCCGTAATCTCAAACTGCGGCAGGCGATCGCCCATGCCATCAATCGGCCTGCGATTATCAAATATGTATTGGGTGATGCAGCGCGCCCCGCCAGTGCCTTGTTGCCGCCGGACTTGTGGGCGGGGAATCCGGATTTGCCGTTGCTGGCATATGATCCTGACAAGTCGCGGCAGTTGGTGAAGGCGGCAGGCTACACCGGTGGTCGCCGGCCCAGGATTATGTACAAGACTTCGAGCGATCCGTTTCGGATTCGGCTGGCGACGGTGATACAGCAGCAACTCAATGAAGTGGGGATTGATGTCGATCTGCGCAGTTATGATTGGGGTACGTTTTATGGCGATATCAAGGCGGGACGTTTTCAGATGTTCAGTTTGAGCTGGATCGGGATCAAGACGCCGGATATCTTTCACTATGCTTTTTATAGTACTGCAATCCCGCCGGATGGGGCGAACCGCGGCCGTTACGCCGACCCGATAACGGATCAACTGATCGATCAGACGGAAGTCAATGCCACGACCGAGGCACAAGTGCCCGGTTACCGGCAGATTCAGGCACGGTTGCTGGAGCAATTGCCTTATGTGCCGTTGTGGTATGAAGATCATGTGTATATCGCACGGCGTGGGCTTGAAGGATATCGCATCGCACGTGATGGTAATTTTGATGGATTGAAATATGTCACACGCCATTAGTTCTAATGAATTATGGATCGAGATCAGTATCGCACAGCAACATTTGTGGTTGCGGCGGGGTGATCAGGTGTTAATGGACATCGCTATCTCCACCGCCAAGAATGGTCCCGGTGAATGTCGCGGCAGCGAATGTACGCCGCGCGGCTGGCACAAGATTCGCGCCAAGATCGGTGCCGGGCAACCGGAAAATACCGTGTTTATCCGCCGCCGGCCGACAGGCGAAATCTATACGCCGGAACTTGCCGCCAGCGGGCCGGGACGAGATTGGATTTTAACTCGCATCCTGTGGCTCAGCGGCTTGGAGCCGGGATGTAATCGTCTGGGCGAGGTCGACACCATGCGCCGTTACATTTACATCCACGGTACACCGGATTCAGTGCCGATGGGTGCGCCGGGTTCGCACGGCTGTGTGCGGATGCGTAATCGTGAGATCATCGAGTTGTTTGAACGGGTGCCGGTGGGGACGAAAGTGTTGATCACTGAATAGCAAGCACCTAACTCAACATCGGAATGCTGATCCAAAATATTTGGGACACAGCTAAAGAGTACACAGGACGCTCCCTCTCCCGCCTGGCGGGAGAGGGTTGGGGAGAGGGCGAATTGCAGGGCATTTCCGGGCTTTTCACCCTAACCCTCCCCCTCAAAGAGGGGGAGAGGATGAGACCATAGGTGCGTCTAATAGCAATGCTGATAAAACCACATGAGATAGATACTACACATGGTTCATTTTTTGTTCTCACGTTTGCTCAGCGCCCTGATCGTGATCATTGGCGTCACGTGCCTGGTGTTCATGTTTCTGCATCTGGTGCCGGGTGATCCGGTCGAAGTGATGCTCGGCGAAGCCGCACAACCGGCGGATCGTGAAGCACTACGGCATGCACTGGGACTGGATCTGCCATTACTGACACAGCTTGGTAATTATTTTTCAAATCTGCTCCATCTCAATCTTGGCGAATCGCTGTATTCCAAGCGTCCGATCATTGATGTGTTGCTGGAACGCATCCCAGCGACGGCGGAGTTGGCCTTGGTTTCGTTGTTGGTCGCGGTAGCCATCGCTTTCCCATTAGGCGCGCTGGCAGCCGTGCGCAAAGGCAGTGTTTGGGATCAAGGCGCGATGTCGTTATCGCTGCTGGGTGTCTCGATTCCGCATTTCTTGTTGGGCCCGATCTTAATCCTGGTGTTCTCATTGTGGCTGGGCTGGTTTCCGGTCAGTGGTCGTGAAGGGGCAGGGTCGATCATACTGCCTGCGCTAACCTTAGGCAGTGCGATGTCCGCAATTTTGTCACGCATGGTGCGTGCAACTTTGCTCGAAGTCTTGAATGAAGATTACATCCGTACTGCGCGCGCCAAAGGTTTGAGCGAACGAGTAGTCATCTGGCGTCATGCGATGCGCAATGCGATGTTGCCGATTGTCACGTTGTTGGGTTTGCAGTTAGGCGCCTTGCTCGGCGGTGCGGTGATTACCGAAGTCGTGTTTTCATGGCCCGGCCTCGGCCAGCTGACGGTGGAATCGATCCAGTCTCGCGATTATCCGGTAGTGCAGGCGTGTGTCCTGTTGATTAGTCTGACTTACGTGCTCGTCAACACGCTTACCGATCTCGTCTACGGCTGGCTCGATCCGCGTGTGCGGTTGGAGGAGGGCGCATGAAGCGGCGCTGGTGGCCAACCGCTATCGTCGCATTATGGGCGTTGTTTGCGCTGGGCGGCGGATTATTGGGGTTAGACCCCAACCGGATCGAACTGGATAAAATTCTCCTCACGCCCGGTCAAGTTGCCTGGTTAGGCTATGACGACCTTGGTCGGCCGATCTGGGATCGCTTGGTCGATGGTGCGCAGACCTCGTTCTTGGTCGCAGTGATGGTGGTCAGCATCTCGGTGGTGCTAGGCACGCTGATCGGCACCGTGAGTGGTTATCTGGGTGGCTGGTGGGATCATGTTACTGTGCGCATCATCGACATCTTTCTCGCCTTCCCCGGCATTCTGCTGGCGATCGCGCTGGCCGGCTTGCTTGGGCCCGGCACTAATAACGTAGTGATCGCCCTGTGCGTGGTCGGTTGGGTCGGTTTTGCCCGGCTGGCGCGGGCGCAGGTGCTCACCGTCAAACATCGCGACCATGTCGTCGCCGCCCGCGCCCTGGGCAGCAATCCGGCGCGCATCATCCTCCGTCACATTATCCCCCTGATCCTGGCACCGCTGATCGTCGAGGCGACCTTCGCCATTGCCGGTGTCGTCATCGCCGAGGCCGGGCTATCGTTCCTGGGGATGGGCGTCCAGCCGCCGGAAGCCTCGTGGGGCAGTATGATCCGCGACGGCGCCCGCTACCTGCTGGTCGCGCCGCACATGGTGCTGGCACCGGGGGTAGCGCTGATGCTGATAGTATTGGCAGTAAATCTATTGGGCGATGCCCTGCGCGACTGGATGGATGTGCGGGCGCGGCCACGGGGTAGGGTATGATCGACATAGATTTCATGATTGATAATAGATTTAACGCGGAGGCTCGGAGGACGCAGAGTATGAAGACAAATTTGGTTAATACGCTCCTCGCGAGAGTGGAAGTTTTTCAGCAAGCAATCGTGAAAACCAGTACTGTCTTTGCGTCCTCTGCGCCTCCGCGTTAGATTTTAATGGAGTAATTGCGATGTCATTAGGACCAGTTATGGTCGGCCTAGCCGGGCCGGAATTGAGCGCCGAAGAACGGGAGATGTTGCGGCATCCCAAGGTCGGGGCCGTGATCCTGTTCACGCGCAATTATCAGGATCCGGCGCAGATTCAACGCCTGGTCGCCGAAATTCATGGCTTACGCAGCCCGCACTTATTGGTGAGTGTGGATCACGAAGGGGGCCGCGTGCAGCGCTTCCGTGAGGGGTTCAGCCGGCTGCCACCGCCAGGGACGATCGGCCAGTTTTATAAGCAAGAACCGAAACGTGCCAAGCATTTAGCCGAGACGGCAGGCTGGCTCATGGCCGCAGAGCTACGCGCCGTCGGCGTCGATTTCAGTTTTGCCCCGGTGCTGGATCTGGATTATGGCGTTAGCAAGGTGATTGGCGATCGTTCGTTTCATCGCGATCCGAACGTCGTGACCGATCTCGCGGTCGCCTACATGCATGGCATGAACAAGGCGGGGATGGCGGCGGTCGGTAAACACTTCCCCGGTCATGGCGCGGTTGAGGTCGATACCCATGAGGCGATTGCCCGTGATCAGCGCCGCTATGCCGACATCGAACAGGAAGACATCATTCCCTTCTCGCGTCTGATCCAGAATGGCCTGGCCGGCATCATGCCCGCGCACGTGATTTATCCCAATGTCGATGCCCGGCCTTCGGGATTTTCTCCGTTCTGGCTGCAAGAGGTGTTGCGCAAGCGCCTGGGTTTCCAGGGTGTGATCTTCAGCGACGATTTATTGATGGAAGGTGCAGCAGTGGCGGGTTCGGTGAGCGATCGCGCCGTCGCGGCGCTGGAGGCAGGTTGTGACATGGCCCTGGTGTGTAAGGATTTTGATGCCATCACCAGCACCCTGGAGCGGCTCGAGGCTTACGAAAGTCCGGCATCACAGCTGCGCCTGGTGCGGATGCATGGCCGCCAGGGTTATCACCGCGACCAATTGCACAATGACCCACTTTGGAAGCAGGCACTTCATTCACTCGAGTGTTGTTTCGAGCCCAAGCCCATTGATCTGTTGTAAAATCGCCGGACTCAATTAATTCAGGCCAAGGCATTTCAGTGTTCGACCAACTCATTAAGGATATTCTCGATTACAAACACTGGGACATCTGGGTAAGCCAGGTGCTGGCGGTTATTGTAATCACTATCCTCGTTAACTGGTTGCAACGCCGGATCATAGCCCGGGCGCACCTGTATTTCACCAAAACGGCGACCCTTTGGGATGATGCACTGATCGAAGCGCTCAAGCGGCCGCTATCAGTATTGATCTGGATCGTAGGCCTGGCCTTTGCCGCCAACATCGTTGAGCGATCCACCGGTGCCGCAATTTTCTCGGCAGTCGCGCCATTGCGCGATATGGGTGTGATTGTGATCATCGCCTGGTTCCTGCTGCGATTCATTAATAATGCCCAGCGCGAAGTTATCGGCCGCCGAATACAGGCCGGTGAAGCGATCGACCGCACGACCGTTGATGCCGTCACCAAAGTGCTGCGCATCACCGTGGTGATCATCGCCGCACTGGTGATGTTCCAGACATTGGGGTATAGCATCTCCGGCATTCTGGCCTTTGGCGGCATCGGTGGTATCGCCGTCGGTTTTGCTGCCAAGGACTTGCTCGCCAATTTCTTTGGCGGTTTGATGATTTATCTTGATCGGCCTTTCGCCGTCGGAGATCAGGTGCGCTCTCCGGATCGTAATATTGAAGGTACGATTGAAACTATCGGCTGGCGCCAGACATGCATCATGACGCCGGACAAACGCCCTCTTTATGTCCCCAACTCGGTGTTCGCAAACATCGCCGTCGAAAACCCCTCGCGCATGAGCCATCGCCGGATTTCCGAGACCATCGGTTTACGTTATGAAGATGCCGGAAAGATCGATGCTATCGTCGACGACATACGTGAAATGCTGAGAAACTCTTCTGAAGTCGATCATAAAGAAAAGATGATCATTAGTTTTAATGCCTTTGGACCGTCATCATTGGATATTTTGGTGTCTGTATATACCCCGGTTTCCGAGGTACACGAATATCATCGGGATAAGCATAAAATTCTACTCGCGATTTATTCCGTAATCCGTAAACACGGCGCCGACATCGCCTTCCCAACGTCAACGATTCACATCGCCAACGAAATCGCGCTTAAATCCGCTCATGGACAAGCGCTGACTCAGAACAACTAAGAGGGGTTATGGTTAAGTTTTTAGGCAGTATTATTTTATTGGGGATGAGCATTGTCGCTCAGGCAATCGAACCGTTTCAACCCTTGCCAGCGCAACCGCCAATTCCAAAAGATAATCCGCAAACGGCAGAAAAGATCGAACTTGGCAAACAATTGTTTTTTGACCCGCGGCTTTCGATCACCGGCACACACGCCTGCATCAGTTGCCATAACATCAGTGCCGGTGGCGAAGACGGTCGTGCTGTTTCGACGGGAGTGAATGGTCGGGTCGGGATGCGAAATACACAAACCATCTGGAATGCGGCCTATCACACGGCACATAATTGGGATGGCGGCGCCAAGACGCTGGAAGAACAGTTCAAAGGCCATGTGCTCGATTCACGCATCATGGGCATGGCGGATGGCGCGACACTGGTAGCACGAATCAATACCATTCCGGGGTATCGCAGCCAGTTTGAACAAGTATTCGGTCGCGACGGACTCAGCTATGACAACATGGCCAACGCCATTGCCAGTTTCGAGCGCACCTTGGTCACACCCAATAGCGCGTTTGATCGCTATCTGCGTGGCGATAAAACTGTCATCTCAGCATCGGCCAAGCGTGGATTCCAGGAATTTGTTGATATAGGTTGTGCCTCCTGCCACTTCTGGGTCAATTTGGCAGGCCCCATCCCCGGCTTGGCGTTTCAGCAGGGCGAAGGTTTTTACGAGCTTTTCCCCAATTATCCAGGCACCGACTATGAACGGCGCTATAATTTAGCCCAGGACTTGGGGCGTTATCACCTTACGCTCGATTCAGGTGATCAACGCATGTGGCGCATGCCGAGTTTGCGCAATATTGCGGTCACCGCCCCATATTTTCATAACGGAGCGGTAAAAACACTGGATGAAGCCGTGCGTGTCATGGCGATGACCCAGCTCAAACGGGAACTGTCTGATGCGCAGATATCGGATATTGTCGCTTTTCTTAATACCTTGACGGGTGAATTTCCGGAGATTCGCCTGCCACGCTTACCCCAGACGCCTAATCGTAGTGCGCTGGCCGGACACGACGACTAGGAGTGAACAATGGCCGATAAGCTAATTATTGTCATGATGAACAGCGATCCGGAAAACGCCATGGAGCTGGTGCCACCACTGGCGCAGGCCACCGTCGCTGCTGCAATGGAGTTTGATGTGGAAGTGATTTTTTCCGGGCGCGCGGCTGGCATTGTTCGTAAAGGTCATGCCGAACGATTGCGGTTGAAAGAAGGGCGCAGTGTGTATGATGTGATCAAGGAAGCCGTCGCTGCCGGTGTTAGTTTCAAGGTGTGTGCGATGGGACTGGAATACTGGGGCGAAGATATTATTCCGGAAATTGGCGAAACCGTGGGGGGCGCTTATATCATCAGCGAAGCGATGGATAGTGCCACGGTAACATTTACCTATTAGAAGAAAGTCGGACTATGTCACAACAATATCGAGAAGAATCACGAAAAATCCTGCAAGATGCCGATCTGCTCTGTTCGCATCAGCAAGTCGAGGCAGCGCTGGATAAAATGGCCGTCGAAATCAAAGACCGAATCGGCGATCAGGATCCTTTGCTGCTTTGCGTCATGACCGGAGGATTAATCACCGCCGGAACGCTACTGACACGTTTGGATTTTCTTCTGAATCTCGATTACATCCATGCCACTCGTTATGGAAACAAAACGCAGGGCGGGCATCTGAACTGGATCGTCCGTCCTTCGCAGCCGATCAAAGACCGGGTCATCTTGTTGATCGACGACATCCTCGATGAAGGCTTAACCTTACAGGCAATCGTGGAAGATTGCCGCAATGCCGGGGCAAAGGCAGTGTATTCAGCGGTCCTGGTCGAAAAGATTCGTAAGCGAGAGGCAATGATTAAGGCTGATTTTGTCGGCCTGGAAGTCGAAGACCGCTATTTGTTTGGCTATGGCATGGATTACAAGGGATATCTGCGTAATGCTGCCGGTATTTATGCCGTTAAAGAATAAAAGGGCGGGGTATTTCCCCTGAAACCGAGAAATTTTTTATTCCCTCTCCCTCCGGGAGAGGGTTAGGGTGAGGGGATAAACCATAATATCCTTACCTCTAACTCAAAGGAGTGAATGTCCACAATGGAAAAACAACCACACATGAGCAACGTCGC
The DNA here is from genome assembly GCA_016200485.1 of Gammaproteobacteria bacterium. Classification (NCBI taxonomy): domain Bacteria; kingdom Pseudomonadati; phylum Pseudomonadota; class Gammaproteobacteria; species Gammaproteobacteria bacterium. Next base: position 35,512 of record JACQEP010000025.1, on the reverse strand, counting down.
CATCATCGGCGGTACCGGACTTACTTCACTCAAGAATCTGGAAATTGTTAAGCGTGAAGTCGTGCACACACCTTATGGCGAACCCTCCGGGCCGCTCACGCATGGGGTATTGTGCGGCAAAGAAGTGGTATTCCTCGCGCGTCACGGCTATGGCCACACCATCCCGCCTCACAAAATCAACTATCGCGCCAACATCTGGGCGCTCAAACACGTCGGCGTCGAACGTATCGTAGCCGTCGCCGCTGTCGGGGGAATTCATAAAGACTTGCCGCCGATGCGCATTGCCATTCCTGATCAGATCGTCGATTACACCTGGTCGCGTAAACACACCTTTTTCGAAGAAGGCCTCAACGAAGTCGTACACGTCGATTTCACCAATCCCTATGATGAAGGTTTGCGGCAGCTGATGATCAAATCCAGCAAACAAGCCAAGATCGACTGCTGTGAGTACGGAACCTATGGAGCTACCCAAGGCCCGCGCCTGGAAACCACCGCCGAGATCAATCGTCTGGAGCGTGACGGTTGTACGATGGTCGGCATGACCGGCATGCCGGAAGCGGCACTGGCACGCGAACTGGGTATGGCGTATGCCACTTGCGCCGTCAGCGTCAATTGGGCCGCAGGCCGTAGCGGTGGCGTAATCACCATGCAAGATATCGAAAACTGCCTCAAGGGTGGCATGGACCAAGTGCGTGCGATGTTGGAGAAGCTCGTACCGATTCTGTAAAAAATTACTAACTCCCTCTCCCTCAGGGAGAGGGTTGGGGTGAGGGATTAATGTAGCCTGGATTAGCCGCGCAAGCGGCGTAACCCGGGGAGGTTGTTCATCAAACCAGCTGTACCAAGTTGTTTAATCGCTGGTAATTCTCACCACAAACTTTTCTGAATGCATCACTGATGCGTGTATCGGTACTCGTTTGCTGCCAGAAATGTAGCGCTGCTGCACATGCCATCAACCAGGCTTCCCGTTCCTTCGGTAACGGCAACACGGGTTCAAAAGTGCGCACAGGAACTTCCCCTCCCGCGAGAGGCGCATAGAACATGGGTAACATATCGTAGGTGGGCGCCAGCCTTAATTCAGGCTGCTTACCCGGTTCTGGTGTAAAGGTGAAAGACAGATTACCCATGTGCATATCGGAATTGGCAATGAGCTTTCCATACCACCACAGCACACGTACCTTGTTTTCCAGAAGCTGATTGGCCAGCTTAATCTTGGTTAGGCGCCGGATTGATTCTGGCCAGAGCGATTCCGCACTGCCCAGAAATGCGGCATCGATACTCGCCAAGGTCACGATTTCGCTGCGGCCAAACATTCCGTGACGGTCAAAGCGTTCCACTTCAAGAAAGGTGCGCCCTTGCGCGTTCAGGATTCTGCTATGAGCGGCAGGTAAACGTGTAGTTTCCCTCAGGGTTGTTAACGCGATATGTTCACACACCAAAAGGTCTGACCAGCGTTTGACCGCACCTGAATCCTCCGTGCCTGAAAATTTAACGATGACGTGCGGTGCCGCCGCCCCCGGCAGTTCGCGGCTGGCCGTGAACTTGGGAAATTCACCTGCTGCACTCGATCCGGCAATGCCCAGGTTCATGATACGAACGGCAAGGTCCGCATAACACTCAGCCAGCCCAGATTCAGGCAGTGGGGGGGCTTCAGGACTGGCAACACTTGTTAGCCAGCGCTCATAGGCGTGATCGCCCACAATCAAATTGCCGATAGTATCTGACCCGCGCTGACTAAGCGCGTGCACAATATCATCGTCTGACCAGTCACTCAGGTTGGAAGGAAGCGCAAGATCCCGGTAGGTCTGACGCGCGAAACTTCTACCGAGAAAGCCCTGCGGCCGCATGTCGTACAACGGGTAGGGCAGGCCATCCCAATAACCGCTGCTATGTTCAACATCGACAGGCCAACCCATGATCTCCAGATCCATGACCGAGCCATGGGGTTCCACGAGCTCCAGTGTTCCACAGCTATGACCCTTGCCTTGAATATCAATGCGGTAGACAGGAATAGAGTGTGCGATACCGCGCAACGGGCGGCGTAAAGCATAGCGCGCTTTCTTTGTTGTGCCGATGCGGACGATTTGATCCCCTCGTTCCCGCAGTATGCGCAAAACCGTAGGTACGCTGATCCGTAGGTGACCGGCCAGATCAGCCGCCGAAACAGGGGCGTTTCGCCGCAATTCCGTGGTCAATTGATTTCTTGCCGCTTGGTTTTGGGGTCTCATGAGGGTAGTTAGTTAATTAGTTATGATAAAAATAATAGATATTAACTTATTAATAGTCAATTAGTTTTGTTTAATTATGTTGTCAGTTATGACTTTAATAACTATTTGAATTTTTTCACCCTTGCTTATCTGTGGTGTTCCCGCCGGGGTAGTCACCCCCGGCATGGCGATGGCCATACTATCCCGTTCACCACAGCAGTGGAGTGGTTATCATGGAAGAAATCGAAAACTGTCTTAAGGGAAGCTGTAGTCAAGTGTGCGAGATGTTGGAGATACTCGTTAGAACGACCATTCTGTGACGAGGAATTGATAATCACTGGGGGTTTGGTTTATTCGAAAAGTTGCTTAAAAATACACATTTACCAACCCAACGACAATAAGTATTATCTATAAGGTTTATATCGCCAAACATGAAAAAGGCCGCATATAGCGGCCTTTCATTTGGTGCATCTTTCAGCTTGTTAGCGGACAGAGCGCATATCCCGATGTAGTAACGGGTACCAGTATAAAGTGGTGGTTCAATAAAAATCAACGGGAGGGGAAGTATGCTACCGAAAATGCGATACCGGTTGGCTCTGGATATGGGGTCAACGTCAATCGGCTGGTGTCTGATTCGATTGAATGCCAACGATGAACCCATTGCCGTTATCAGGATGGGGGTTCGCATCTTCTCCGATGGGCGGAATCCCAAAGATGGCAGCTCTCTTGCCGTCACCCGCCGCAATGCCCGCCAGATGCGCCGCCGCCGCGACCGGCTGTTGAAACGCAAAGAACGCATGATGGCATCGCTGATTAAGCTTGGTTTTTTTCCGAAGGATGATGGTCAACGTCGAGAGCTGGTGAAGCTCGATCCCTATGCCTTGCGCAAAAAGGGATTGTACGAATCCCTGAGCGGCCCCGAATTCGCCCGTGCCTTGTTTCACATCAACCAGCGGCGTGGGTTTTTAAGTAACCGTAAGACAGACAAGAAAGACAACGACAGTGGCGCACTCAAAAAGGCTATCAAGGATTTGTACACCAAACTGGAACAGGAAAACTGTCAGACCCTGGGCGAATGGCTAGCAAAACGCCATGAGGCGCGCCTAAGTGTGCGGGCACGTTTGCGCGGCAAAACCCAGAAGGACAAGGCTTACGATTTTTATGCTAACCGAGCTATGATCGAGCATGAATTCGATATGCTATGGGCCAAACAGAATAGCTTGAATCCATTGCTGTTCAATGATGCAGCCCGTGATGAATTCAAAGATATATTGCTGCATCAGCGTCCACTCAAGCCGATCAAACCAGGACGCTGTACGCTGTTGCCTAATGAGGAGCGCGCGCCGCAGGCCCTGCCAAGTACACAACGCTTCCGCATTTATCAGGAGGTCAATAACCTGCGATACCTAACTTCTGACCTGCGGGAACAGGAGTTAACGCTTGAGCAGCGAAATCAGATCATTGATCTTCTTGAACATCAGAGTGAAGTGAGATTTACGGCGATGCTTAAGAAGCTGAAATTACCGGGAACTACCAAATTTAATCTTGAGGACATTAAGCGTGATCGCTTGAAGGGTAATGTTACCTCGGTAATGCTTTCAAAAGAGATGACCTTCGGCGATCGGTGGCATGGCTTTGTTCCTGAACTGCAAGACAATATAGTGGAAAAGTTGCTGAATGAAGCCAGCGAATCTGCGCTGGTGGCGTGGTTACAGGATAATACCGGCGTGGATGAGCCAACGGCAGAACGCATTGCCAGTGTCGGTCTGCCAGAAGGCTATGGCAGTTTGAGTCGTGCAGCCCTGGCTCGGATACTACCAGAGCTGGTCAATGATGTGGTTGTTTACTCAGGAGCAGTTACGCGGGCAGGGTTTGATAGCCACAGTGAACTTTCACATGCGCAGCAAACTGGCGAGATCATGGAGTCTCTGCCCTATTACGGCATTCCATTACTTCGCCATGTCGCTTTCGCTAAGGACAACCCGCGTAATGATGAAGAGCGTTATGGCAAGATCGCCAACCCTACGGTGCATATTGGCCTGAACGAGCTGCGTAAGGTGGTAAATACTCTCATCAAGCGTTATGGCCATCCCAGCGAAATTATTGTGGAGGTGGCGCGTGATCTTAAGCTTGGCCATGAAAGAAAGCAGGAAATACAGCGTGAACAAAAGGAGCGACAAGACCTCAATAACAAGCATGTCGCCGAAGCATGTGTGGTGCTGGGGCTGACTCCTGACAATCTCGATAAGGCCAAGCGCCGTGAACTATCGCAAAAAATGCAGCTCTGGAGAGAGCTCAATATTAATAACATTGCTGACCGGCAATGCCCCTATACAGGTGAGCAGATCAGTATTGAGCGGTTGTTATCCAATGATGTAGAGATCGAGCATATTCTGCCCTTCTCCAAAACACTGGATGACAGTATGAACAACAAAACGGTGTCGTTACGTCGAGCCAACCGCGACAAAGGTAATCGCGCGCCCTATGAGGCATTTGCCGATAACAGCGAGTATGACTATGTCGCCATCCTTCAGCGTGCAGCACTCATGCCCAAGGAAAAAGCCAAGCGTTTTGCGCCCGATGGTTACCAGCGCTGGCTCAAAGAAGATAAAGATTTTCTTGCCAGGTCGCTGAACGATACCGCCTATTTGTCGCGTATTGCCAAGGAGTATCTATCGCTGATTTGCCCGCCCAACAGTGTGCGTGCCATTCCTGGCCGTATGACGGCATTGCTGCGCGGCAAGTTTGGCCTCAATCAACTGCTGTCAGGCTCCGAGATAAAGAACCGTAATGACCATCGCCACCATGCGCTCGATGCCGCCGTGATTGGTATTACCGATCAAGGGTTGTTGCAGCGCTTTGCCAAGGCCAGTGCCAGTGCGCGGGAAAGACAGCTTGACCGGTTGGTTGAGGAGATGCCACTGCCGTGGGTTAATTACCGCGAGCATGTAGAGCGGGCGCTGAACAATATTGTTGTTAGTCATAAACCGGATCATGGTTTTGAAGGCTCCATGTTTAAAGATACGGCTTATGGCATAAGGCCAGATGGTTCGGTAATTCAGAAGAAGAGAGATGAGGGTGGAAAAACTAGAACGATTGAGTATGTTGTTCCAGTTTATTCACTGAATCAGATGGCGAGACATGGAACCTCAGTAGATGGCGGTCCTAGACCATATAAGGGCTATGCGCCGGATGGAAATTATTGCCTGGAGATCATAGAGGACGATGCAGGAGAATGGGTGATGGAAACGATTCCAGTCTTCAAGGCATATCAGTTTGCACGAGAGTTTGGTTATGGGAAAGTTTATCAAGCACACGTTCTTCACAAAATGATCAACACAAAATTATCAAGCAAGCCAGGAAGCTTGATTATGAAGCTTATGCCTGGTGATGTAATTCGCATGGATTATAAAGGCATCAAGAATCGCCTCTTATCTGTTGTGAAGATGAGCGTAGAAGGTGGTGCGACATTTACAGAGCTGAGCGAGGCCAATGTTAGCAAGCGATATGATGAGAGAAGGAAGGCCAGAAATCTGATCAAAAAAGAGGGAAAAACAGTCGATCAGATTAGTACGGTGGAAAGAATTGCCTTGAATGATGAGTTTGTATTGTCCCAAATTGGGGTGTCTGATCTGAAAGCAGGTAGGGCCCGTAAGATTACATTGTCACCTATAGGCGACCTGCGTGATCCAGGCTTCAAAGGGTAATCACCATGATAGGCCGCATCGTTGAAGTGGCCGATGACCGGCGGCACCTGTTTGTTTCCCGTGGTTTTATGGTTGTACAGGATACGGAGGGGGAGCGTAAAGAGCTGGGGCAGGTGCCGCTGGATGATATTGCGGCTGTCATCGTCAATGCGCATGGCTTGAGTTACACCAACAACCTGCTGGTGGCATTGGCTGAGCGTGGTGCACCGTTTGTGCTGTGTGCGGCCAATCACAATGCCATCGGCATGTTGTGGCCGGTGGACGGTAATTTTCAGCAAGCCAAACGTTTCGATGCGCAGATTGCAGCATCGCGCCCCACCCACAAACGGCTGTGGGCAGAGGTGGTGCGCAGCAAGCTGCAACAACAGGCTGCTGCCCTCGAAGCAGCGGGGGCACCCGTTGCTCCATTGGCGGCGCTGACAGCTAAGGTACGCTCTGGCGATCCAGATAATCTGGAGGCTCAGGGGGCTCGCCGTTATTGGGGGCTACTGTTTGGCGACGATTTTCGGCGCGATCAGAATGGAGGAGGGCTTAACAGCTTGCTTAATTACGGCTACACAGTGCTGCGTGCTGCTACCGCACGTGCCGTCATTGCAGCGGGGCTTCATCCTACGCTGGGGCTGCATCACTCCAATGAAGGCAATCCGATGCGGTTAGTTGATGATCTGATGGAGCCATTCCGCCCCGTTATGGACCTGCATGTGTGGCATTTGCAACGAACAGGAGAGGTTAATGTCACGTCAGATACCAAACGCTCTTTGGTGCGTACTCTCTACGATGACATGCAAACCAGTTCAGGCGCCACGCCCGTCATGGTCTGTATGCAGCGCCTGGCTGTGTCTCTGGCTCAGGTTTACCTTGGCGATCGGGACAAGCTCGATCTCCCCTTGCCAGGGCTTCCGCTCTCCATGGCGGCAAGTCTGTCTGATGACTGAAGCGTGATGCTTAGCGGGTATCGACTAATGTGGGTTACGGTAATGTTCGATCTGCCTGTAGTGGAAAGGAGTGAGCGCAAGGCAGCCACCGATTTTCGCAATACACTGCTGGATATGGGATTCGAAATGGCGCAGTTCTCGGTTTATATGCGTTTCTGTACCAGCCAGGCGCAGATAGACACTTTCTGCAAACGGGTGGAACAGGCCTTGCCAGAGGGAGGGAAGGTCAATATTCTCATCTTTACCGATAAACAATACGAACGAATCATTTCTTACTGTGGCAAGGCCAAGCAAGCCGCCAAAAAATCACCGGATCAATTTAACTTGTTCTGAATATGGACGCCCATTTTTCAAGCCTGATAAGACAAAAACCCACTGACAATTCAGTGGGTTATGCCATTCGTAGTATACATCATCGGGATATGCGCACTGACCGGAACCTTCAAGGGCGGCGACATAGGTATCTAAAAAGTATACATCATCGGGATATGCGCACTGACCGGAACTCAAGTTGATTTTGACTCACGACATTCCGCAGTATACATCATCGGGATATGCGCACTGACCGGAACTCATGCTAGCCGATGCCAGTGTGAGTTTGTAGTATACATCATCGGGATATGCGCACTGACCGGAACCAGTTCTTCCTGCGAGCGTTCTTTACCGGAAGTATACATCATCGGGATATGCGCACTGACCGGAACTCGCTTTCTCTTGCTGCCGTGACTGTCACGAGTATACATCATCGGGATATGCGCACTGACCGGAACTAAATTGTGCAGGTGCAGGCATCGTCCTCGAAGTATACATCATCGGGATATGCGCACTGACCGGAGCACGAGAAAGTGATTGTACGAAAACCTGCAATAAAATGGCCGCATTAGCGGCCATTTTATTGCAGGTTTTCAGGATTATATTAGACGATTAAGTCCCCGCTTTCGCCTTCACCGGCGTAAACTGAATCAACATTCCCCCCATCGGATGATCGAGGTAGTGCAGTTCATTGCTGCGCATGCGCAGATCGCCTTTCATGCGGATAAACTCGGGTGTGCCCGTGCTGCCTGAATTGTTTCTGTGCAGCACAAGATCTGAATCGATATGTAAATAGCGGCCTTTGCCAATGCTGATCACGCCATCAAGCGGGGTTGCCTGACGATTGCTGGTCGTTTTGCCGGAGCCGCTAAAGCTATGCAGATGAACACGGTCGCCGCGCTCACGGTTGGGGACGAGTTGGCGCCAGGCAATATGAATTAACGGGCGTATGTTTTTGCTCTTGGCGATTTTGTCGTATTCATTATTGAGGCGGTAGCGTTCTCGCGGCAACAGGCGATGTGGACTGGTTTCTGCGGCGGTAATTTCATCTGCACCATTCAAATCGGGGAATCCAGGTCCCTGGGGCCATTTTTCCGGGGCATAGTCTTGCGGATTGAGGCGCTCGAAAACAATGACTTCCACGTCGTACCAGTCATCGCTATTATCTTGGGCATGAGCGGCCCCTATCAGGCTGATGCCGAACAAAAGGACAAACAAACGAATGATGTTATTCAAGGGTGCTCCTGTGCTTGCTGCTAAAGTCAAATATCGCGTCCACACGTTATAATCATTCCAGTCAGACTTGAAGTCGTGGCCCTCTCCCCAGCCCTCTCCCGCGTGCGGGAGAGGGGGTGTGAAATTTCATTGGCCGGTTAAAATATCTTTCATCGGCCATATCTCGGAGGTAAAGATGGCAGTACGGCAAGTGTTACGTATGGGGCATCCATTGTTGTTGCAGGTCGCCAAACCTGTGGCGAATTTTAACACACCGGCCCTGGATACGTTGATCCAGGATATGTTCGATACCATGGCCGATCGCAATGGGGCAGGGTTGGCCGCACCGCAAATCGGCGAAAGTCTGCGGGTGGTGATCTTTGGCGTCGAAAAGAATCCTCGCTATCCAAACGAGGAGCCGGTGCCGATGACGGTGCTGATTAACCCGGAGCTTGAATATCTCGATGATGAGCTCAACGAGGATTGGGAGGGCTGCCTCAGTGTGCCGGGGCTGCGCGGCCGGGTGCCTCGATATACCCGGATTCGTTATCGGGGCTATGATCAAAAAGGTGAAAAATTCGAGCGTCTGGCAGAGGGGTTCCATGCCCGTGTCGTCCAGCATGAGGTCGACCATCTGGATGGCATTCTCTATCCCCGCCGCCTGCGGGATTTTACCCAGTTCGGCTTTGTTGAAGAGCTGGCGGCCACTTCAAAATAACGCGTCAAAATAAGTGAAATAGGGCTTGCAAAACCCCGATATCCGCTTTAAAATCTTACTGAGAACGATTCGTATTTGCATTGGATGATCAGTCATGTTTGCGAGAAAGTTTATCTGGGCTCTGGTTTGGTTATTGGTGGGGGCGCCAAATGTCTGGGCGGCAGATTCCGCTCAGACTGTTTTACACGCGCTGGATTACGTCGCGGTGGATTACCCTGGTGTTGTCCAAAATGGCGCTGTGCTTAATCAAGACGAATATTCGGAGCAACATGAATTCGTGCTTCAAGTCCGTAAACTGATTGCTGAATCGCCTGAAGTAAATGAAAAGCCAATGCTACAGCAACGTGCCGAGCAACTGGTGGCGGCTATCGAAGCCAAGCGTCCAGGCGAAGAGGTAAAACAATTGTGTGCGCAACTCGCGTCAGCGTTTGTGACTGCGTATCAGGTGGTCATTGTTCCGACAAAGGCGCCGTCACTGAGGGTGGGTGAAGCGCTTTATCAGCGTAATTGCAAAGGCTGTCATGGGGCTGAAGGTTTTGGGGATGGCCCGGCGGGTGCCGGGTTGAGTCCGCCGCCCATCAATTTCCACAAGCGGGAACGGCAAGAACAACGCAATATTTATAGTCTCTACAGCACCATTTCGTTGGGTGTGACCGGAACCAAAATGCGCCCGTTTACTGAGCTGAGTGAGGAGGAACGCTGGGCGCTTGCATTTTATGTCAGTAATTTCCTTGCTGCTCCGGATGACCGTTTTCGCGGAGAACAGTTGTGGCAGAGCGGGAAAGGTCGCGAGATGATTGCTTCGCTCGCAGATTTGACACAGACAACGCCTGAAGCGATCGATCGGCGATTTGGTGGTGATGGCGCGTCGGTATTGGCATATTTGCGGCAACATCCCGAAGTGTTGCCACAGTCCCAGGCAAAGAGTTCAGCGCCACTGGATATCGCCAGAGATCACTTGGCCAAGAGCCTGGAAGAGTATCGTGCCGGACGGCCTGATGTGGCCTATAACCTGGCCGTCAGTGCTTATCTTGAAGGTTTTGAATTGGCAGAACCGGGTTTGCGTGTTGGTGCTCCGGAGTTAAAGGCAACCATTGAACAAAAGATGGCGGCCTTCCGGCAATCGATTCGTGATCGAGTCTCTGTTAATGAGATTACAGTGCAATTATCGGACATCAATCATCTCTTGACCGAAGCCGATGCCAAAGTGAGCAACAAGGAGTTTTCACCGGCAGCGGCCATGGGTAGCGCCATGGTCATTTTGCTGCGCGAAGGCGTGGAGGCGATCCTGGTATTGGCCGCGATTGTGGCGTTTTTGAACAAGGTTGGGCGTCAGAATGCGGTACGTTACATTCATATCGGCTGGATTGTGGCACTGGTGTTGGGTGGCGTGACATGGGCGGTCGCGAAATATCTGGTGTCATTCAGCGGTGCGAGTCGTGAATTGACCGAGGGTGTCATGGCCCTGGTGGGGGCTGCGATGCTGATCTATGTGGGCTTCTGGTTGCATAACTATTCGCACGCCAAACGCTGGAAGGGTTTTATCCATGACCAAGTGAGCACGGTGTTGGATAAAGGCACGATGTGGAGTTTGGTGTTGGTGTCGTTTATCGCCGTGTATCGTGAAGTATTCGAGACGGTGCTGTTTTATGAAACGCTGTGGTGGCAAGTGGATGAAGGCGGGCGCGGTTATGTGCTTGCCGGTTTTGCCATTGCGGCAGCGTTATTGGTCCTGGTGGCTTGGCTGTTGTTCCGCTATAGCGTGCGTTTGCCATTGGCCTTGTTTTTCCGCGTTAACGCAGCCCTGTTGTTTGTGTTGGCGGTAGTATTCGCGGGCAAGGGAGTTGCGGTATTGCAGGCAGCCGGTAAGTTGGCGGTCAATCCCTTGAATGTCCCGCAAGTGGAATTCCTGGGCGTGTATCCCACCATTCAGGGCGTGGGACTGCAATTAGTGTTGGTGGTGTTGGCGGTGGGGTGGATGTTGTTTTCGCGATATCGAGATCAGCGACAGCAAATCAATTAACAAAAATCACCCCGGAATTTATGTTCCGGGGCGTAGATCTCGGGTCTAAAAAGAAATTAGTTAGGTTTGGCTGCGTCTTTGGTCGGCAGCTTGATTTCAACCTTGGCTTTCTGGGACAGGCTGTTAACGTAGTTATCAATGAGTTGGCCTTGCAGCATGCCCGCAATCCGGTCGTGGATGGAGTCGAAGGGCGGCGGAGTCAGCGGCCGGGTTTCGTCGACCATCATGATATGCCAGCCATTATCGGTTTTAATGGCAGTGCGGGTGTACTGTTTGGCAGGCGTGTTTTTGATGGCGGTTGCAACCGGTGCCGGCAATGCCTCGGGTTGCAGCCATCCCAATTCGCCGCCATTGGTCGCAGAGGCGTCTTTAGAAACTTCCTTGGCCAGCTTGGAAAATGCCTCGCCTTTGTTGAGGCGGGCAATGGTGGTTTTGGCCGCATCTTCAGACTCGACATGGATGTGGCGTACCTTGTATTCCTGGGTGCTTTTGCCAGCAACTTCTTTATCGTAAAAGGCCTTAACCTGCTCTTCTTTGATCGGGTTGGCTTGTAGCAGCTGCCCCACCAGTGCTTTGGTAATGACAGCACGGCGTTGTTCTTCAAGGACGGCGATCACGCCTGGATCTTGATCAACCTTTTTGGCTTGCGCTTCCTGGAATAGAATTTCACGCTTGAGGAAGGTATCAAACAACTGATTTTGGACCGCAGGATCGTTGAGATTAAGATTGCTGTTTGGGGTCTCGCTACGGACGTATGTGATGTATTGTGATTGCGTCACATTTTGTCCATTCACGACGGCAACCACAGGGTCGGTGGCAGCATGGGAGGTTAATGAGGCGCCGGCAATGACGGCGGAAACTAAGGCAACGAGGGTTGAGCGTTTAAACATGGGATAGTCCTTTAATAGTTAGAATGTGTTGATCTCTTCCGGTGTTTTAGCGTTGATGCTGAGGGCGTGGATATGATGAGGCATGATATCCGCAACGGCAGCGTAGACCATTCGATGCCGTTCTAACAAGCCCTTTCCGGAAAAGGCGGGGGTAATAATGAGTATATTGAAGTGACCGGCGCCGCCAGCACTGGTGTGGCCAGCATGTTTGGCGCTGTCATCGACGATTTGCAGCTGCGTAGGCGCAAGTGCCTGCTCCAGCCGGCTGCGGATCATGGCAACGCGATCAGTGGTCATCAGGGTAACACCTTCTTGAAGGGCTTGACGCTGACGTGGGCGTAAACCCCGGCTTCGATATAGGGGTCAGCGGCGGCCCATGTTTCGGCTGCGGTGAGTGAATCGAATTCGGCTACGATCAGGCTGCCAAGAAACCCAGCCGGACCGGGATCGTTGTTGTCGATGGCCGGGAATGGCCCGGACAGGAGCAGGCGGCCCTCATCTTTCAATCGTTGCAGGCGTGCGATGTGCGCAGGTCTTGCGCTCAGGCGTTTATCCAGACTGCCAGGAACATCTTCACCAATGATGGCGTAGAGCATCAGGAATTCTCCTGATTGTCGGCAACCGGATCTTTGGCGTAACGACCGATGTACATTGCTTGGCCGAAAATAAATGCCAGGATCAATAACGTCGAGCCGAACATTTTGAAGTTGACCCAGGTGTCGGTGCTGAAATTGTAGGCGACATAAAGATTGATGAAACCGAGGGCAACGAAAAATGCGGTCCATGCCAGATTGAGTCGTTTCCAAATTGGCGAGGGTAGTGACATGTTGGCTTCGAGCATACGTTGAATGATCGTCTTTTTGCCGATGTATTGGCTGCCAAGATAGACCACGGCGAACAGCCAGAACAAGACGGTGGGCTTCCATTTGATGAAGGTTTCATCTTGCAGCACCAGTGTTGCGCCACCAAACACAGCGATCAGTCCGAAACTGACCAGATGCATGGTTTCAAAGCGCCGGTGTTGTAGCCAATACCACGCCAGTTGCGCGAACGAGGCGACGATCGCCACTGCGGTGGCGACGAAAATACCGGAGACCTTGTAGGCGACGAAAAAGAGTAATATCGGGAAAAAATCGAATAGAAACTTCATTAAAAATTCTCTTCCTTACTGTGGTTTGATATTGGGCGTTTAATGGCTTTAATCAGTCAAACATCTTATCATAGCGCGTCTTGTTCTTGAGGGTGGTTTTTCACGGTGATGACGGATTCGCAGACCCGCAAGGCGCGTTATGACCTCCATAATCATTCGACCACCTCTGATGGCGAATTGGCGCCCGCCGCCCTGGTGGCCTATGCCGCCGCCTCGGGGGTGGAGGTGCTGGCGCTCACCGATCACGATGCCACCGACGGACTGGCTGAGGCACGGCTGGCGGCCGAAGCGGCCGGTATCGGTTTCATCAATGGCGTGGAAATCTCGGTTAATTGGCAGAAATATCTGGTTCACATCGTAGGGCTTGGCTTTGATCCGGAGTACCCGGAATTGAAGCGTGGGCTGGCCGGATTGCGTCAGATGCGAATGGAGCGGGCCGAAGAGATGGGGCGGCGCCTGGAAAAACTGGGCTTTGCCGGAGCCTTGGCGGGAGCTCAGGCGCTTGCCAACGGTGGAGTGTTGAGTCGTACCCACTTTGCCCGTTTTCTCCACGATCAGGGTTTCGTAAAAACCCTGCAAGGCGCCTTTGACCGTTACATCGGCCAGGGCAAGCCGGCCTATGTCGGCAGCGATTGGGCGACACTGGCGCAGGCGGTGTCCTGGATTACGGCGGCCGGTGGGCAGGCGGTGATTGCTCATCCCGGGCGTTACAATATGACGGCAACCAAGCTTCGCACCCTGATCGAAGAATTTAAAGCGGTGGGCGGCATCGGGATTGAAGTGGTCTCGGGAAGCCAGGACAGTGTTCACACCCGTCATATGGCGGAGCTGGCCCAACGCCATGAGCTTTATGCCTCGCGGGGCACGGATTATCACGGGCCGAGCCAGACCTGGCTCAAGATGGCCGCGTTGCCAGTGTTGCCGGAGGGGTGTATGCCGATCTGGAGCACGTGGGGTTCACTTTAATTCCTAAATTATTTACCACAGAGACACAGAGTGCGCAGAGAAGATAAAACTTCGATCTCAACAGCGCCGCTTTCCCTTGGCTTACAATGGAAAGTTGTCTTTGGCGCGATTGCGGTACGGCCGATCCTGCACGCGCATTGCGTTATGGATTTTCTCTGTGTTCTCCGTGCCTCTGTGGTTCACAGGTTGTTTTCAGGGTTATGAGTCAGCTTTGGCAAATACACCCTGACAATCCCCAGTCGCGATTGATCAAGCAAGCGGCGGATATCTTGCGCCGGGGTGGGGTGATCGCCATGCCGACAGATGCTTGTTATGTCTTGGCCTGCGCCCTGAATGCCAAGGCCGGTGAAGAGCGGCTGCGGCGGATTCTGGGGGCAGATGAGCGCTTTCCGCTGAGTGTGATGTGCCGTGATCTGGCGGAACTGTCGCGCTATGGCAGGGTGGATAATGTTGCCTTTCGCCAGATCCGCGGTCAGGTGCCGGGGCCCTATGAATTTATTTTGCCTGCGGCCCGGGAATTGCCGCGCCGGTTATGGCAATCGAAACAAAAAACGGTAGGATTACGCCTGCCGAAAAATGAAATCGCGATGGCCTTGATGCAGGCGCTGGACGAGCCGCTGGTGTGTGCCACCTTGCTGTTGCCGGGGGACGATATTCCGCTGACCGATCCTTACGACATCGAGGCGACCTTAGGTAATCGCCTGGAGCTGGTGATTGACGGTGGCTATTGCGGTGTCGATCCGCCGCAGCGGATTGATTTGGTTGTAGGTGACACGAGTGCGGCATGATTTATAATCGACATTAACTATTAATGATAACCTATTAAATATAATTAACTTATTGCACAGATGATAGAGTTGAGTCTGATCCAGAAGATTGCCATCGGCGTGTTGCCGGTCTTGTTTGCCATCACACTCCATGAGGTGGCGCATGGCTGGGTGGCGCGCCACTATGGCGATACGACCGCTTATATGATGGGGCGCTTGTCGCTGAATCCACTGAAACACATCGACCCGATCGGGACGGTGTTAGTTCCGATATTGTTGTTGGCGCTGGGTGGTTTTTTGTTCGGTTGGGCCAAACCGGTGCCGGTCAATTTTAGTAATTTGCGGCATCCGAAACGCGATATGGCCTTCGTCGCCCTGGCGGGGCCGATGGCGAATCTGGCGATGGCCATTTTCTGGGCGGTGGTCGCCAAGATCGGTATCAGCGTCGCTGCCAGCCAGCCCATGTACGGCGAGTGGATGGTACTGACGGGCAGTATCGGGATTACCATCAATATTGCCTTGATGGTGTTAAATCTGTTGCCATTGCCACCTTTGGATGGCGGACGGATCATGACCAGTCTGTTGCCGGTTCGCTATGCGATCCCATATAGCAAGATAGAACCTTATGGTTTCTTTATCATCTTGGGTCTGCTGGCAGCGGGTTTATTGGGTAAGATTATGCAACCGCTCATGGATATCATGAACAACCTGGTCATCAGTTTGGTGGGTGGTTGAGGCCATAATAATTAACATAAACTTGGAATATTAACTCTTTGAATACAGTAGCCATTCATCATCAGCGCGTCCTCTCCGGGATGCGGCCCACCGGTAAATTGCATCTGGGCCATTATCATGGCGTGCTCAAGAACTGGGTGCGGCTGCAGCACGAATATGAGTGTTTCTTTTTTGTTGCCGACTGGCACGCGCTGACCACGCAATATGAACATCCCGCGATCATTGCTGAGAGCGTCTGGGACTTGGTGATCGACTGGCTGGCCGCGGGCGTGAATCCCGGTTCGGCCAAGCTCTTTATTCAGTCCAAGGTACCGGAGCACGCCGAACTGCACGTGCTATTGTCGATGATGACGCCGCTGGGCTGGCTGGAACGGGTACCGACGTACAAAGATCAGCAGGACAAGCTCAAAGATCGCGATCTCTCGACCTATGGCTTTCTCGGCTATCCACTGCTTCAGAGTGCGGACATCCTGATTTATCGCGCTGGCTTAGTGCCGGTAGGTGAAGATCAGGTGGCGCATATCGAGCTGACGCGCGAAGTGGCGCGGCGTTTTAACCATCTCTATGGTCGCGAACCGGATTTCGAAGCCAAGGCTGAAGCGGCTATTGTCAAAATGGGGAAGAAGAACGCAAAACTTTACAAAGAGTTGCGTACTAAATTTCAGGAACAAGGTGATCATGAAGCGCTGGCCACGGCGCGGGCGCTGCTCGAAGGTCAGCAGAACGTCACATTGAGTGACCGGGAGCGGCTTTTCGGTTATCTTGAGGGGGGCGGTAAAGTCATCCTGCCCGAGCCGCAACCGTTGCTGACACCGGCTTCAAAAATGCCCGGCCTGGACGGACAGAAGATGTCCAAGTCCTATGGCAACACCATTAGCCTGCGTGAAGTGCCGGCAGAGGTGGAGAAGAAGATGCGCACCATGCCGACCGATCCGGCACGCGTGCGGCGCACGGACCCGGGTGATCCGGCGAAGTGTCCGGTCTGGCAATTGCACCTGGTCTATTCCTCTGAGGAGGTGAAGCAGTGGGTGCAGCAGGGATGCCGTTCGGCGGGGATCGGTTGTCTGGAGTGTAAGCAGCCGGTGATCGATTCCGTGTTGCTGGAGCAAAAGCCGATCCAGGAGCGTGCCGAAGAATATATCCGCAATCCACAGATGGTGCGGCGCATAGTCAATGAAGGCTGCGAGGCGGCGCGCGACGAAGCACGTAAGACGTTGGAAGAAGTGCGCCAGGCGATGGGGCTGGAATACCGGTAGGGGCGGGTTTCAAACCCGTCCGATAAATATAGGCAAAACATGAGCGAACCCGTAACAACCGAAATTGCCCTGCAACAGGAAATTCCTTTCGCCTTTATCAGGGGTGAAGCGATGTTCCAGTTGCCGCAGGATCTTTATATCCCGCCGGATGCGCTGGAGGTGTTCCTGGAAACCTTCGAAGGTCCGCTGGATCTGCTGTTGTACATGATCCGCCGGCAGAACCTGGACATCCTCGATATTCCCATCGCCGAGATTACCCGCCAGTACATGGAGTACATCGAGCTGATGAAGGACATGCGGCTGGAGCTGGCGGCGGAATATTTGGTGATGGCGGCGATGTTGGCCGAG
Organism: Gammaproteobacteria bacterium; assembly: GCA_016200485.1. Lineage (NCBI taxonomy): Bacteria > Pseudomonadati > Pseudomonadota > Gammaproteobacteria > Gammaproteobacteria bacterium. The sequence continues at coordinate 18,283 of JACQEP010000025.1, read as the reverse complement.
ATCAAGTCGCGGATGTTGCTGCCGCGACCGGCAGCGGCGGAGGGCGAAGAAGAAGATCCGCGTGCCGAGCTGGTGCGCCGTTTGCAGGAATACGAGCGTTACAAAAAAGCGGCGGAAGACATTGACACGCTGCCGCGCGTGGGACGCGATGTGTTTGAAACCAGCGCCAAGGCGCCTGAACTGAAGCTGGTCAAGCCGCATCCTGAGGTCGATTTGAAAGAAATCATGCTGGCGTTCAAGGATGTCCTGGTGCGCACCGAGATGTTCGCCCATCATCATGTACAGCGCGAGGCGTTGTCGGTACGTGAGCGCATGACCAATGTCCTGGCCGCGGTAAAGCCCGATGTATTTACCGAATTTGCATCGTTATTCAATGTCCAGGAAGGGCGCATGGGAGTGGTGGTGACACTGCTTGCCATACTCGAATTGATCAAGGAATCGTTGATTGAATTAATTCAGAACGAACCCTTTGGCCCTATTTATGTGAAGGCAAGACAACATGTCCATGAATCGTGATCGATTGAAGCAGATTGTTGAAGGTGCGTTGTTGGCGGCAGGTCGACCGCTGAGTATTGATCAGCTCTTATCGCTGTTTATGGATGAAGAACAGCCGTCAAGAGAAGAAATTCGTGAAGCAATTGATAGCCTGAAGGCCGATTGCGAATCACGGGCGGTGGAATTGGTGGAAGTCTCTACTGGTTTCCGATATCAAGTGCGTTCCGCGCTTGCTACCTGGATAGCGCGTTTGTGGGAAGAAAAGCCGCCGCGTTATTCACGCGCCGTGCTGGAGACGTTGGCGCTGATCGCTTACCGGCAACCGATTACTCGTGCCGAGATCGAAGATGTTCGCGGTGTCAGCGTTGGCTCCAATATCGTCAAGACCTTGATGGAACGTGAGTGGGTGCGGATTGTGGGTCATCGCGATGTGCCGGGTAAACCCGCCTTGTTCGGCACCACGCGTCAATTTCTGGATTACTTCAATCTGAAGAACTTGAGCGACCTGCCGACGCTGGCGGATCTCAAGAACATCGACAGCATCGAGCATGCGCTTGATTTTGGTCCTGAACCTGGCAAGGAAGATGCTGCCAACGAGCCCGATGCAGCGGCGGCGGGTGCCGAGGTGCTGGAGTCGTTGCTGGAAACAGAAACTCCCGCAGACGGCGAAGCAATGCCCGCATCGGCGGAATTGGCAACAACGGCTGAGACTGAAGAAGCATTAGTTTTTGAAATGGAAAAAGTAAATGTCGAGGAAGAAGAACTCGAAACTGAGGCTATGGCTTCAAACTGAACCCGGCTTGCTCAATAGATTCATTTAGGAAATTCCCGCCCTCTCCCCAACCCTCTCCCACAAGTGGGAGAGGGGGCAGCTCTCGAAGAGTCTGCTGCTGAGCAAGCATTTCCTCTCCCGCGTGCGGGAGAGGGGGTGGCCCTAAGGGCCGGGAGAGAGTGATACCGCGTCAATAACCCATAGAGATTAAAACTGGACATGGCAGAACGTCTACAAAAACTGCTGGCAGCAGCGGGCATTGGCTCACGCCGTCAAATCGAGGCGATGCTCGAGGCCGGGCGCATCAGTATCAATGGCACCGTAGTGAACGTCGGCGCCAAGGCGGAGCCGAGCGATACCATTCGTGTCGATGGCCAGATCATCAAACTGCGCCCGCAGGCGACCATCAAACATCGTGTGCTGGCCTACAACAAACCGGAAGGCGAAATTTGCACCCGCTCCGATCCCGAAGGCCGGGAGACTATCTTCGCCAATCTTCCGAAGTTGCAAGGTAGCCGTTGGATTACCATCGGTCGGCTGGATATCAATACCAGTGGTCTGTTGCTGGTGACGACCGACGGTGAACTCGCCAATCGATTGATGCATCCTTCGAGTCAGATCGAACGTGAATACGCCGTGCGTGTGATGGGTGAGGTCGATGCCGTAATTATTCAGCGCCTGCAACAAGGTGTTGAGCTGGAAGACGGCAAAGCGCATTTTGAATCGGTGGTCGATGTCGGCGGTCAAGGCGCCAATCACTGGTACCACGTGATTATCCGTGAAGGTCGCAAGCGTGAGGTGCGGCGTTTGTGGGAGTCGCAAGGTCTGGTCGTTAGCCGCTTGACTCGTGTGCGTTATGGAGCAATCACGTTGCGCCGTGGCCTTAAACCCGGCAAGTTCGATGAGCTGGATCAGAAAACAATCGATACTTTGCGGGTGAGTGTTGGTTTGGCGCCGCTGCTGGATGAAGCCCCAGCCCCGCGACGGATGCAAAGGAAACTGCCGGGTGCGCGGCAGGGACGTGAAAGAGGACCATCTGCGCGGCGGCGTCATTAACGGTAGTCAGAAAACGCCTTCCCCCTGAAAGGGGGAGGGAACTTAATTGGATGTATGTTGCGGGCCAGGTTAATACCAAGGTGACATTTCGATCCGTTTATCAACAACTCTTCAAACATTGCGGCCCCCAACATTGGTGGCCGGGTGAAACACCGTTTGAGATCATGATCGGTGCCGTGTTGACGCAAAACACGGCCTGGACCAATGTCGAAAAGGTTATCGCCAATCTGTGTGACCATGATTGCCTCGATGCCGAACGTATTATGGCGCTCACACCCGCCCGTCTGGCAGCGCTGATCCGTCCGGCCGGTTATTTCAATGTCAAAGCCAAACGTCTGCATAATTTTTGTGCCTGGTATCTCGCCGTCGGCGCCGAAAAGGGCATGGCAGTTCTGGATGACAAAACATTGCGCCACGAATTACTGGCCGTGAATGGTGTTGGCCCGGAGACGGCGGATGATATCTTGCTCTATGCCTGTGAGCGGCCGGTGTTTGTCATCGATGCTTATACCCGGCGGATTTTTTCGCGCTTAGGGTTGATCGCCGGCGATGAAACCTATGAGCAACTGCGGCAGATCTTTGAAAAGGCCTTGGCGCGTGGCAGCCGCCAGCAACGGATCAGACTCTTTAACGAATACCATGCCTTGATCGTGTGTCATGGCAAGGATGTTTGCCGCACCAAGCCCCGGTGCGGTACTTGTTGCCTAAAGTCGAGCTGTCCGTCGTCGTTGGATCAGTAACCGGCCGTGATGTGATCAATCGCGGGCGCAAGAATCTCGCGCCATTGTTTCTCCAGGGTTGGACTAAATTCTGGATCAGACTCTTTCAAGGCCGCGATCAGGCTATTAATCCACAGTGGATATAGATCAGGTTTTATCTTGAGATGTTCATGATCGTGTGATTGCCTGATTCTGGTGATGGCGTTTTTGGCGATGATATTGTTCTGGGCGAACAAGATCGCCATATTGATCGATTGGCTCAAGAGTTCATGTTGTTTTTCAAAATTGGTATTACTAAACATCGCGGGTATGCTCGGGTTGCTCTTGGTGAAAATTTCATAGAACCGGGGCATGAAGCTACGCTTGGTCAGCGCCCGCCCGAAACTTTGTCTAACTGCAGCTAGTGATTTTTGCATACAAGTCCCTTTACATGGCATGGTCAATAAGGAGGGTAGTTATCCGCCAGCGATCCCGGGGAATCGCTGGCCGGGGAGGACTGTTGAACATTCGCCGTTTGTTCGTGCGGGATATGGTTGTCGGCAATTGTAAAAAAAAGTTAAATGAGCAGGGATTCGATGGTGGGTCGAGTCAGTATTTATTAAGCCGGAAGCAGGCGCATTTTATGGTGAGCTGTGCTTTAATGTGTGCCCATGTTCCGTCCTCTAGAAATCTTTATCGGTCTGCGATATACCCGCGCCAAGCGGCGTAATCACTTCATTTCGTTCATTTCTTTTATCTCTATGGCGGGCATCGCCCTGGGGGTGATGGCCTTGATCACGGTGTTGTCGGTGATGAATGGTTTCGAGCATGAGCTGCGCACCCGTATCCTGGGCGTGGCCTCGCACTCGGTGATCACCTCGGCCAACGCCGGGATGCGCGATTGGCAACTTCTGCCCCCCATGCTCAAGCATTATCCCGAGATTGTGGGAATGGCGCCGTACATCGGCGCGGAGGGCATGTTCACCGCCAATGGCAGTGTCAGCGGCAGTCTGGTGCGCGGGATATTGCCAGCAGATGAGCCTAAGGTTTCGAGTCTGGCGCAGGATATGGTGGTGGGGCGGCTCGAAGACCTGATGCCTGGCGAATTCAATGTCATTCTGGGCATCGAACTGGCGCGCAAGCTGGGGGTGCAGACTGGGGATAAGGTGACGCTGGTAACGCCGCAGGCGACGATGACGCCAGTGGGCATCATGCCGCGACTCAAGCGTTTTAACGTCGTCGGCATCTTTGAAGCAGGCATGTATGAATACGACAGTGCGCTGGCGCTGATTCATCTCGACGATGCGGCTAAATTATTTTTAGTGCCGGGGGAGGTGACTGGTCTGCGTTTAAAGCTTGAGGATATGTTCGCGGCCCCGGCGTTGACGGATAAGATGGTGCAGGAGTTGCCGTATGGTTACGTGGTCACTGACTGGACGCGGCAGCATGTCAACTTCTTCAAGGCAGTGAAGACCGAAAAGACGGTAATGTTTGTGATCCTGACCTTGATCGTTGCGGTGGCAGCCTTCAACATCATCTCGACCTTGGTGATGGTGGTCGCCGATAAAAAATCTGATATTGCAATCTTACGAACCTTGGGTATTAGTCCGCGCAGTGTAATGCTGATCTTCGTGGTGCAAGGGGTGGTGATTGGTGTCTTTGGCACCTTGCTCGGTGTTATCGGTGGCGTTGCCTTGGCGCAAAATGTCGAGACACTGGTGCCCGCAATCGAACAGGCCTTTAATGTTAAGTTTTTGTCGCCAGATGTTTATTACATCAGTGATTTACCCTCCGAGATGCATTGGTCAGATGTGATTTTGATCAGTGCTCTTTCATTCGGTTTAAGTCTGGTGGCTACGATTTATCCTGCCTGGCGTGCTTCGCGTACCCAGCCGGCGGAGGCGCTGCGTTATGAGTGAGATCGTGCTGGAATGCCGTGGCGTGAGCAAGCGCTTCGTCGAAGGGCCGCTGGAGGTGGATGTTTTACTGGGTGTGGATTTCAGCGTGCAGCGTGGCGAGTGCGTCGCCATTGTGGGTGTCTCCGGTAGCGGCAAGAGTACCTTGCTGCATCTGCTCGGCGGGCTGGATCGTCCCACCTCGGGTGAGATTAAAATCGGTGGTCGCGATTTATCTGGCATGGGTGAAGCGGAATTAGGTCGTTGGCGCAATCAAAAACTGGGTTTTGTCTATCAGTTCCATCATTTGTTACCGGAATTTACCGCGTTGGAAAACGTGGCGATGCCGTTGTTGATCCGCGGTGATACCGTACCGGATGCGCGGCAACAGGCGAAGGCCATACTTGAAAGTGTCGGGCTTGGTCATCGTCTGCAACACAAACCCGGTGAACTCTCCGGCGGTGAACGGCAACGTGCTGCCGTGGCGCGGGCGATCGTGACGCGCCCCGGCTGTGTCTTAGCCGATGAGCCGACGGGAAATCTTGATCGCCAAACTGCAGCGCATGTTTTTGAATTAATGCTGCAACTCAATCGTGAACTGGGAACCAGTCTGGTGATCGTTACCCATGATACTGAGCTGGCGGCACGTGCGGAGCGGCGTTATCGGCTGGCAGATGGCGTATTAACCGTCTGCTGAAAATGCGCTGCGGCGTGTATCGCGGGTTTATGTAGGGGCGAGTCACCTGGTCGCGTTTTAGTGTGAACCCGTAGTGCGCCCCCGCCGCTTTCTCAAATAGCGATGGATATGTAGCCGCCACAAGGCACGGATGGCTATGTTGGCGATTAAGGCGCTGGCAAGCGCCAGAATTACAGTACCGAGCAGGAAGGGTTGCCAGATGTCGCCTAGTTCGTGTATCAGATAGTCGAATGAGAAATCGGTGATCTTGGTTTCGGGTTGATAGCTAACGCCGGGCGTGGCCGGTGCTTGCAGCAACCAGGCGCCGATCTTGTACTGCAGGTAAAACAGTGGTGGCATGGTGAAGGGATTCGTCAACCAAACCAGGCCGACTGCAATCGGCAAGTTTACCCGGAAAATTATCGCCCCGGCAGCGGCTAGCGCCATTTGCATCGGCAGCGGTACGAAGGCCGCGATCAGGCCGACCGAGAATGCGCCAGGTACGGAATGTCGGTTGAGATGCCATAAATTGGGATCATATAACAGCCGACCAAACATCTTCAGATGTTTGTGATCGCGTATCGTGCGATGATCAGGTAAAAAGCGCTTGATGAATTTTTTTGGCATTTAGCAGAATGTGTATTAATAATTCTTCTTCACTTGTTTGAGTCAACGGCAGCAAAATATGCGGCTGGCTGCGATCAGTTTTTTACTTGGTGTCCTGGTTTTTCAGCAACTGGCTGAAATGCCTGATGGCCGTTGGGCCTGGCTATTACTGGCAAGCGTACCACTAAGTTTAGGATTGTCACCACTACGCTGGCCATTTTGGCTGGTGAATGGTTTTCTGGTGGCGTTGTTACACGCACAAAGCCTGATGTCGTCAGGGCTTGATCCATCATTAGAAGGGCGCGATTTGATCGTGACCGGCGTGGTGGCCTCGATCCCGGAACCCGTTGAGCGTGGGCAACGATTCATGCTTGATGTTTCCACAGTGCAAGAGCCTGAGATTGATCTGCATCAACTTCCATCACGGATTCGCCTTGGTTGGTACCAGGATGCACCGCAGTTACGTGCGGGTGAGCGCTGGCGGCTCAAGGTGCGGCTGAAACAGCCGCATGGCCTGATGAATCCAGGAGGTTATGACTACGAAGCTTGGTTATTCCGCAATGGAATCCGCGCCACGGGTTATGTGCGCAGCAGCGAAGACAATGTGCGTGTTGAATCGGAAGTTTCTGGTTATCGCATTGAGCGAGTGCGGCAACATTTGTATGACCGTATGCATTCCATTCTTGGTAATAGTCCGGGGGCGGGTGTCATTGTCGCATTAGCGATCGGAGTTGCGGATGGGATTGATGCCCATCAGTGGGATGTCTTTCTAAAGACAGGAACAAATCATCTCGTTGCAATCTCAGGTTTGCACGTGGGTATGGTGGCGTTATTGTTGTTCTGGTTGGTGCAGCGCGCATGGTCACGTTCGGAACGGCTATGCCTACGCTGGCCCGCGGTCAAGGCGGGGGCGGTCGCGGGATTGGTTGCGGCACTGATTTATTCAGCGTTGGCTGGGTTTGCGATTCCCACGCAACGGACAGTCATCATGCTCGCCGCAGTGCTGGTGAGTACGCTGAGTCAGCGCTTTCAAACGACAAGCCATGCGTTGGCGCTGGCATTGTTGGGTGTATTGTTGTTTGATCCATTGGCGGTGATGGACGGTGGTTTCTGGTTATCGTTTGCTGCCGTCGCTGCCATTTTGTTCAGCATGGGTGGGCGTCCGGCAGCGCAGGGGATCTGGTGGCGCTGGGGGCGAATTCATGTCGCCATCGCCTTGTTATTGATGCCAGTGACGCTTGTTTTATTTCAGACGGCGTCGCTGATTTCACCGATTGCCAACTTCTTTGCCATTCCCTGGCTCAGTTTTGTTGTCACGCCGCTGACGCTGCTCGGTGCGACGTTGATGGATGTGGTGCCGTTTCTAGGAAAGAGTTTGTTGATCGCTGCCGAGCAAACCTTGTCGTGGATTTGGCCGTTGTTGGAATGGTTCGCGGCACGGGATCTGGCGCAGATGTATTACGCCATGCCTGCTCCCTGGTTAGTGATACCCGCCATGATCGGTGCGTTGTGGCTGCTGGCACCACGTGGAGTGCCGGGAAAGTGGGTGGGCGGAATCTGGTTGGCGTCAGCATTTCTGGTGCCCTATCCGCAGCCGCGCGAGGGGGAGGTCTGGTTTACCCTGTTGGACGTGGGTCAGGGATTGGCAGCCGTCGCGCAGACCCGAAATCACGTCCTGGTTTTCGATACCGGCCCCCAGTTCAGTGAAGACTTTGATACAGGCAAGGCCGTGATACTGCCCTTTTTGCGCAGCCAGGGACGGGATCAAGTTGATACACTGGTTATCAGTCACGGCGATAACGATCACATCGGCGGCGCCCGTGCCTTACTGGCGCAATTGCCGGTGACAAGGGTGCTCAGCAGCGTGCCCGAAAAGCTCCCCTCTAATCATGTAGAACGTTGCACCAGGGGGCAACAGTGGCGCTGGGATGGCGTCGAATTTCAGGTGTTACACCCATCGAGTGATGCGCTGACCAGCGAGAATGATAATTCCTGCGTCATGCGGATAATCGCGGGCGAAAATGCCATCTTGATCACGGGCGATATTGAAAAACCGGCCGAACGTTTCTTGCTGGAGAGTGGGCAAAATTTGCGGGCAGATGTGTTGGTCGTGCCGCATCATGGTAGCGCGACCTCCTCAACGGCTGAGTTTATCGATGCCGTTGCCCCGCGTTATGCGTTGTTCCCGGCCGGTTACTATAATCGCTTCCGGTTTCCCAAGGCGGATGTGCTGGCACGTTACCGGGCCCGGGATATCATCGGATTTCAGTCTGGGCGCATGGGTGCCGTTAATATACGCGTGGACAGCCATTCGGGGATCGGGGGAATCACTCAATACCGTGAGACCGGCCGCCGCTATTGGCACCACCGGATTCCAGAGTGAATCAGCGTCGTAGATCGAGTATGATTTAATAATCGTTACAAGGGAGAAATGCAAAGTGCTGGAGATAGTCAAAGCAGGTGGATGGGTGATGATCCCCATCATCCTGAGTTCGATATTTGCGCTGGCCATTATCGGCGAGCGATTCTGGGCCCTGCAGCAAAACAAGATTTGTCCCAAGCACTTGTTGGCGCAGGTGTGGACCTGGATCAAGAACAATGAACTGGATAGCGCACACATCAAGCAGCTGCAGGCGGGTTCCCCGCTGGGCCGGATACTGGCGGCGGGCTTGATCAATCGTGCGCACGATCGTTCGGTAATGAAAGAAGCGATTGAGGAGACGGGGCGCCAGGTAGTGGTGGAGCTGGAGCGATTTCTGACAACATTGGGAAGTATCGCCGTATTGTCTCCCTTGCTCGGCCTGTTTGGTACGGTACTTGGAATTATCAATATCTTTTCGGTGGTCGGCGCCTCCGGTATGGGTGACCCGCATCAATTGGCGGCCGGGATTTCCACGGCGCTGATTACAACCGCTGGCGGTTTGTTTGTCGCAATTCCCGCATTGCTGTTTCATCGTCATTTTCAACGCCGCGTTGATGAGCTTGTGCTCTCCATGGAGCAGGAAGCACTGAAATTGGTTGAAGTGTTGGCCGGAATGCGTGAACGCGATTTACCGATGGAGAGCGGGCGGTGAATTTTCGCAAGCAGCGCCGCGATCAGATCGAACTCAATTTGATTCCACTGATCGATGTGGTGCTCATGTTGTTGATCTTTTTCGTCGTGACCACCACATTCAAGAATGAGGCTCAGGTGCAGATCACCCTGCCTCAGGCCTCGAATGATCCCGCTGACAAGCCGCCACAGGCCTTGGAAATTACCATCGACAAGGACGGTCGCTACTATGTGGATAAACAATTATTGATCAACACCCAGCTCGACACGGTACGCCGTGCCCTGCGCAAGGTGATGGCCGATCAACCCGCCAATCCCATGCTGATCATCAGCGCCGATGGTCAGGCGCCGCATCAATCCGTGGTCACCGCCATGGATGCCGCCCGCCAAGTAGGTCTCACGCAGTTATCTATTGCCACGCGCAATAGTGATTGATCACAATGATCTCTTGGTAAGCTGAGAGATCGTCAACAACGTGAAAGCAATCGAAAAATCCTGGTATGGTTCCAGGCCCATTTGGCCTTTGTTGCCGCTGTCATGGCTGTTCCGTGGTATTGCCGCGCTCAGGCGATGGGCCTATCGCAGTGGTCTGAAAAAACGCGTGCGATTGCCTGTGCCAGTAATTATCGTCGGTAATATCAGCGTCGGTGGCACGGGTAAAACACCGTTAGTCATCTGGCTGGTCGAGCGCTTGCAACACGCCGGTTATCGGCCGGGAATTATCACACGCGGTTATGGCGGCCAGGCCAAGCTCTGGCCGCAATCGGTAACCGCGACCAGTGATCCGGTGCTAGTGGGAGATGAGTCTGTATTATTGGCGCAACGTTGCCGGTGTCCCATCGTTGCCGGGCCGGATCGCGTGCAGGACGCGCAGCAATTGTTAGCGCAAGGTTGCAATGTCATCGTCAGCGACGATGGCTTGCAGCACTATCGTCTCCAGCGCGACATTGAAATTGTTGTCATTGATGGCGAACGCCGTCTCGGCAACGGCCACTGTCTACCGGCGGGCCCCTTGCGTGAGCCACCTGCCAGGTTAGAGGACGTCGATTTTGTGATCGCCAATGGCGGAGCACGATCAGGAGAAGTGTTAATGACGCTCATCCAAGGGCCGGCGCACGCCTTACAGGGGCAGGGGAGCGCCCGGGAGCTACTGGATTTTGCGAAGGAGCGGGTGCATGCAGTAGCCGGTATTGGTCATCCCGCACGGTTTTTTGCCCAGCTGCGGCAGAGGGGGCTGCAAGTGATCGAGCATCCGTTTCCGGATCACCACCCCTATCAGGCCGCAGATATGCAATTTAATGATAATTTACCAGTGCTGATGACCGAGAAGGATGCGGTAAAATACCGCCCATATGCCACCCTCGCACATTGGTATGTTCCTGTGGTGGCGCAATTGCCAGCCGAATTCGAACATCGGTTGCTAACGAAACTGAGGAACGCGCATGGACAGTAAATTGCTCGACATTTTAGTGTGTCCGGTTTGCAAAGGGCCCTTGTTGTATCGCAAATCCGAACAAGAATTAATTTGTGCTGCCGACCGACTGGCTTATCCTATCCATGATGATATTCCGGTGATGCTTGAAGATTCCGCTCGTCGTCTGGCTTCCGACGAGGAAGTGCGGTGAGTTTCAAGGTTGTGATTCCGGCGCGTTATGCCTCAACGCGCTTACCGGCTAAACCGCTGGCCCTGATTGCCGGCAAGCCGATGATCGAGCATGTCTATCGTCAGGCGTTAAAAAGTGGTGCTGACGAAGTCGTGATTGCGACAGATCATTCAGCGGTGTTTGATGCGGTACAGGGATTCGGTGCCGATGTCTGCATGACATCGAGTGAACATCGATCGGGTACTGATCGTATTGCCGAAGTCAGTGCCCAACGTGGCTGGAAAAAAGATGAGATCATCGTCAATTTACAAGGCGATGAACCGCTGATGCCGCCGCAATTGATTCAGCAAGTGGCCACCAATTTAGCGCAGTTTACACACGCCAGTATCGCAACATTGTGTGAACGGATTACCGGTGCGGCAGAATTATTCGATCCGAATATCGTTAAAGTTGTGTTCGATCACCAGGGTTATGCACTTTATTTCAGTCGCGCGCCGATTCCGTGGGATCGTGATGCCTTCGCGGTGAGCAAATCAACATTGCCACCGACAGGCGAACACTATCGCCATATCGGCATGTATGCCTACCGTGCCGCATTTTTGCGTGAATATGTCACCTGGTCAGCCGTGGCCTTGGAGACGCAGGAATCACTGGAGCAATTACGGGCGCTATGGCATGGTCATCGTATACATGTGGCTGAGGTAGCCACAGCAACGGTTCCGGGGGTGGATACGGAGCAGGATCTGGAACGGGTACGCTCGAAATTAAAGTAGATGCGTCAGGCGTAGGGCGGCAAACTCCGGATGCCAGCCATTGCCTTCATGATCGTAGATCGGAATAATGACCGTGTTGGGCGCTTTGCGATGTGCCTCGCCATGCTGATCGGCTTGAATGGTGTAGTTGTGGTATTGCAACACCAAGGCCGGGCCGTCTTCCAGTATTTCGACTATCTGGCACGGATTGCCACTATAGTTAACCTCGCGCCCGATCAGAACAGCAAGCCGATTGACATCGATGTCAATGATAAGGTCAGTCATAAGCAATCATTTTGTTTAAAATAATTTTAATTATACTACCCATTTCGGGAATTAAAAACGTTAACTGGATCACAGAATGTTGGGTGACTGATGATGGTGAAAGTACTCTTTGTCTGCATGGGCAATATCTGCCGTTCTCCCGCGGCGCACGGTGTGTTTCTCAAACTGATTGCAGATCAGTCTGTTAGCGATCACATCGAAGTCGACTCTGCAGGAACGCATGCCTACCACATCGGCAAAGCACCTGATCGGCGGTCACAGGCCGCCGCCCTGCGGCGGGGTGTTGATCTCAGTCCGTTACGGGCACGCCAGGTGCAGCAGAGTGATTTCGGCTATTACGATTACATTCTGGCGATGGACAACGATAATCTCGAAATTATCGTTGAGCAATGTCCTGCTCAATATAAGTATAAATTACAGCTCTTTCTCGAATACGCCCCGCATTTACCGGAAGAGGAAGTGCCCGATCCGTATTATGGCGGTGAGCGCGGTTTTGAACAGGTGCTTGATCTAGTCGAGGCAGCAGCGCAGGGGCTGTTAGACGATATCCGCGAAAAACATCTGCGGTGAATTATAGGGGCGATTCATGAATCGCCCCTACGCGTACGCTTACTGACGAGTCAGGCGATGAGTGATCAATGATCGCTTGCGCCGCTGCCAGAGGGCGATTCGGTCACGGCCGGACGAGCGCTGGTTTCGCCAGCGCTACGTTCCCGGTTGCTGGCATCTAGATCAAACGAGGCCTGATAAGAACGGGATTCCCGAGGGGCATCGCTGTTACCATTGCCATTGCCGCTGGACTCGGTGCGAGACGATGTTTCGCTGTCGTGCTGAGAAGACGATGCACTGCCACTTTCCTGGCCGGCATTTTGTCCCGTAGCGTCAGGATTGCTGCGATCACGGCGCCCCCCGCGACGACGGCCACCACGACGGCCGCGGCGACCCGCGCCTTCACGGCGTGGAGTCTCCCCCGTCACTGCGACTGGCGTAGCACTGGTTTCGCCAGTGTCAGGGGTAATAATCATTGGTAGGTGTTCGGCCATGACCGGTTCAGGTGCCTGGCTGAGGGCTTGAACAGGCGTTTGCTCAGCCGGTGTTGCACTGAGTTCAGGACGATCTACGCGTTTACGATCGCCACGCTCGGTGCGTTCGCCACGATCACGCTGGTTACGTCCGCCACGGCGACGGGTGCGGCCTTGGCGATCAGTAGTAGTGGTGCCACGGCCTTGACCCTGGCGTCGCTGTTGTCCTGATTCGGTGCGTTGGGTTTGTTGCGTATCCCGCGTTTGTTCGCCAGTTTCTTCTGTTGGCTTGGCAGCCCCGAATAACCCAGTCCACAAGCGTTTCAGGAAGCCAGCTTCGGCCTCACGTTGAGCGGTGGAAGCCGCTGGCGTAGTGCCCGGGGCGGCGTCGGGGGTGGCAACGACCGGTGCCGGCGTCGCCGGTTGAACACCACGCACCGCAGGCTCTTCGCCACGGATTTTCACTTTACGAAAGGCGCTAATTTCATCTTCCGTGTCCAGCGGTTTGATCTTCTGGTAGCTCAATGTGCCAACAGAATCTTCGGCCTCCACCTCATCGACGCGAATCCGTTTGACATCATAGTGAGGTGTTTCGAGATCAGGATTTGGGATCAGCACGACATGCGTGCCATGGCGACGTTCAATCGCCGATACCGACGCCCGTTTTTCATTGAGGAGGAAGGTCGCCACCGCGATGGGCAATTGCGCCTCGATCCGGGCTGAGGTTTCTTTCATGGCTTCTTCTTCGATCAGACGCAGGATCGCCAGTGACAGCGATTCCACGTTGCGGATCGAGCCTTCGCCTTTGCACCGCGGGCAGGCAACCTGAATCGATTCCCCTAGTGATGGTCGCAGGCGCTGGCGTGACATCTCCAGCAGACCAAAACGCGAGATCCGGCCTACCTGCACCCGCGCCCGATCCATCTTCAAGGCATCGCGCATGCGATTTTCGACTTCGCGTTGATTGCGGGTGGGAGTCATATCGATAAAGTCGATGACAATCAGGCCGCCCAAGTCACGCAGGCGCAATTGGCGGGCAATCTCGTCTGCGGCCTCAAGGTTGGTATTGAGCGCGGTTTCCTCGATGTCGCCACCCTGGGTGGCACGCGAAGAGTTGATGTCGATTGAGACCAGGGCCTCGGTGCGGTCGATAACGATCGCCCCGCCGGAGGGCAGGCGTACCTCGTGTTGGAATGCCGTCTCGATCTGGCTTTCAATCTGATAACGCGAAAAGAGCGGCACATGGTCTTCATAGTGACGCAACTTGCGCAGGTTATGCGGCATGACCTGCTGCATGAAGTTGCGGGCGTTGTCGTATACGTCCTTGTCGTCAATCAGGATCTCGCCGATATCCTGGCGAAAATAATCGCGGATGGCGCGGATAATAAGGCTACTTTCCTGGTAGACCAGAAACGGGGACGAACGCTCCTTGCCGGCCTGATCGATGGCCTGCCATAGGCGCAACAGGTAATCCAAGTCCCACTGCAGTTCTTCACTGCTTTTGCCAACGCCGGCGGTACGTACGATCAGCCCCATGCCTTCGGGGATGGCGAGCGCGGCCATGATTTCACGGATCTCGGTCCGATCCTCGCCTTCAATGCGGCGAGAGACCCCGCCAGCCCGCGGATTATTGGGCATCAGTACCAGATAGCGACCCGCGAGACTGATGTAAGTGGTCAGAGCTGCGCCCTTGTTGCCGCGCTCCTCCTTGTCGATCTGGACCAATAATTCCTGGCCTTCCTTCAACACTTCCTTGATGTTGACGCGACCGCCTTCCTGCGGAACGGCGCCCATAAAGCAGGAGGGCGCGACTTCTTTCAGGGACAGAAAACCGTGACGGTCGGCGCCGTAATCGATGAACGCCGCTTCAAGACTGGGCTCGACGCGGGTTACTTTACCTTTATAGATATTGGCCTTTTTCTGTTCGCGGCCGGGGATTTCTATGTCGAGATCGTAGAGTCTTTGTCCATCAACCATCGCAACGCGCAACTCTTCTTTTTGAGTTGCGTTAATCAACATTCTTTTCATTAATAGCTTCTCCTTGGCTCAGCTGCGGGCCGCGAGAGGAGTGCTAAATTGTCAGGCGCAAGAATGGCAACGCGGAGTTCGCGTTTTAAGTAGCCATCTCAGCTAAGACTGATGATGGACGGAGGGTCGTCAAATTGTCGGCCGTGCCAGCCATGTCATGTATCGGGGCGGCACCGGCGGTAAATTCGTCAGGGAAGTACCGCTTAAGCGGATAAATCAGCACTTCCTTAGCTCTTTCGACCAACACGCGGTCCAACAGCCTTAATATCGTTTCGCCTATTCAGCATCTCCAGCGCAACGCACAGGAGCATTATTTTCAATATCAGTTTGTGTTCACTATGCCGCGCTGAAATTTTATTGTCAGCGCCGGGCGTTTTTACATCACATCTTTCAAGCCATTTATACTAACGGCTGAAGATGGTAAACTCTTACGGCATTGAAGCGGGGCGAACGTGATGACACGTTTGATACCCAGTGAAGATGATCCGCACACTCTATTCTAGTGGGCAGCACCGATCTCCAAGTGCGTCCTCAACCGGTAGCTAAGTGCATGAGCTAAAGGCAATTTTAACCACAAGCCCAGTAACCACCACGGCGTACTATAACATGATCCCTCGCGCCATGAAAGACTGAGCAACCGTCCCCGATGACCGATATTAAAGACCCTGATACCCCAAGTATTCGTATTGTTGAAGTAGACGCTGACCGGGCAGGTCAACGCATCGACAATTTTTTGATGACCTGTCTCAAGGGTGTCCCCAAGAGTCTTGTCTACCGTATCCTGCGTACCGGCGAGGTGCGGGTGAACAAGGGGCGGATCAAGCCCTCTTATCGCCTGGAGGCGGGGGATCAGATTCGAATCCCGCCTGTCAGAACCAGTGATACCCCGGAGGCGGTGGTGCCCACCAGGCGTGCCCAGGAGCAGCTTGAGGGGACGATTCTCTATGAAGACAACGGCCTATTAGCGATCAACAAGCCCTCGGGGATGGCTGTGCATGGGGGCAGCGGTTTAAGCTTTGGGGTGATCGAGGCGCTGCGGATCTTGCGGCCGGAGAAGGATCATCTGGAGTTGGTGCATCGGCTGGACCGTGAAACTTCGGGATGCCTGCTCATCGCCAAGCGCCGGAGTGCCCTGCGTCAGCTGCACGAACTGATGCGCGATGGTCAGATGGAAAAGCAGTATCTGGCCTTGTGTATGGGGCGCTGGAAAGGGGGGAGGGTCGATGTCCCGCTCCGGAAAAATGTGCAACGCTCTGGCGAACGGATGGTTACGGTGAGCGCCGATGGCAAGGCGTCCGAGAGTCGATTCACGCCGCTACAGCGCTTTGCCGATGCCACTTTGATGGAAGTCGATATCTATACCGGTCGCACCCATCAAATCCGGGTGCATGCTGCGCATAGTGGTCATCCCTTGGCGGCAGATGAAAAATACGGTGACAAGACATTTAATAAGCAAATGCGTGAGTTTGGCTTGAAGCGGCTATTTTTGCATGCCCAAGTCTTGCGTTTCCCCTGGGGGGATGACGGGAAGATGTTGGAAATCCGCGCTCCACTTGATGAAGATTTGAGCGCAGTATTAAAACGGCTTCCGAAGTAATGCGCTCACGCTTTGATCTTATCATCTTCGATTGGGATGGCACCTTGATGGATTCGGCGGGGCGCATCGTCGATTCCGTGCGGGCGACAGCCGTCGATCTGGCTTTGGTGGAATTGACCGAGGTCGAGATGCGGAATGTCATTGGCCTGGGATTGCGCGAGGCGATTATGGCTTTGTACCCGGATCTTGATGTGGTTGCCTATAACCGTTTTGTGGAACGCTATCGCTATCACTATTTGGAGGCCTGTCCAACCCCGGCGCCGTTGTTCGAGGGCGTGATTCCATTGTTGGAAGAGCTACGCACCCATAACCGCCTGTTGGCTGTTGCCACGGGCAAAAGCCGCGCCGGATTGAATCGGGTGTTAACCGAAACCGGGAGCCACCACTATTTTCAGGTCACACGTTGCGCCGATGAAACATGCTCCAAACCTGATCCGCAAATGCTGCGAGAAATTATTGAAGATTTAGGGGTTGCTCCCGATAACACCCTCATGGTCGGGGATACCGAATACGATTTGGACATGGCGCGTCGAGCAGGAGTCGCTTCGCTGGCGGTATCGTATGGCGCCCATGAACCGCTGCGCCTGAAACAATTCGGGGCATTGGGCTGTGTTGATAGTATTGCGCATATGAGACAATGGTTATTATCAAATTTGAATTGATTTAATTGAGGCGAAACAGCATATGACGGAAGAACAAAAGCCCACATCTCAGGATCCGTGGACCAATAATCCACAGGTAAGCGAAACCACGCCCGCCGAAAAAAACAATGTTGAACCGGACAAGAACCGGGATTGGGAACGTGAAGTGCTTTCCAAGCTGGCAATGGCGGCGGTGACAGAGCAACGCCGCGCCCGGCGCTGGGGCATTTTTTTCAAGTCAGTTATGGCGCTTTATCTGGTGGTGATATTGTTCGCGCTATTGTCGTCGGGGGATGGAAATCTTTCTGTTGGGAAACATACGGCGTTGATAGACTTGAATGGTGTAATCGCTTCCGACTCCGAAGCCAGTGCGGACAATATTATTCCCAGTCTGCGTGATGCCTTTGAAAATAAGAATACCGTAGGTGTCATTTTGCGGATTAATAGTCCCGGAGGTAGCCCAGTGCAGGCGGGATACATTAACGACGAAATTAAGCGTCTTCGCAAAGAATATCCGAAAACCCCGATTTATGCGGTAATTAGCGATGTCTGCGCGTCGGGTGGCTATTACATTGCCGTGGCTGCTGATGAAATTTATGCGGACAAGGCCAGCATGGTAGGTTCGATTGGTGTGTTGATGAGCACCTTTGGTTTTGTCGAGACCATGAACAAACTGGGTGTTGAACGTCGTCTGTTGACTGCGGGCGAAAGCAAAGGATTCATGGATCCATTTTCACCGATGAAGGATAAGGATGTGCAGCATGTGAAAGGGATGTTGACCAATATCCATGCGCAATTCATCAAAACGGTGAAAGAAGGCCGTGGTGATCGCCTGAAGGGTGGCGATGAATTATTTACGGGCTTGGTCTGGACGGGCGAGCAGGGTATCGAATTAGGCCTGGTGGATGGTTTGGGTAGTGCCAGTTACGTGGCGCGGGAGATTATCGGCGAGGAGAAAATAGTCGATTACACGCGTACACCTGATCCCTTTGAGAAGTTTACCCATGGTCTCGGCATGTCGATGGCGGCTACGTTTGCGAAAATTGTGGGGTTAGGGCCGACAGAACTGCGTTAACAGTTTGTTGGGATTACGTAGGGGCGATT